>CAZPCU010000167.1:0-5053 GCA_964585075.1 uncultured Rhodobacterales bacterium | reverse complement strand
CACCGGCCTCAACACGGTCAAGGGGTGGGACACAACGGTCGCGGCCAACATGGCGGCGATCACCGGCCTGCCCTTCGTCACCGCGCCCAACAAGTTCGAGGCGCTCGCCGCCCATGACGCGATGGTCTTCATGTCGGGCGCGATCAAGACGGCGGCCATGGCCTGCTACAAGATCGCCAACGACATGCGCTTCCTCGGAAGCGGCCCCCGCTCTGGGCTCGGAGAGCTGATCCTGCCCGAGAACGAGCCCGGCTCCTCCATCATGCCCGGCAAGGTGAACCCGACCCAGGCCGAGGCGCTCACGCAGGTCTGCGCGCATGTCCTCGGAAACGACGCGGCGATCTCCTTCGCGGGCAGCCAGGGCCATTTCGAGCTCAACGTCTACAACCCGATGATGGCCTACAACCTGCTGCAGTCCATGACGCTTCTGGGCAATGCGGCGGACAGCTTCACCGAGCGGATGCTCATGGGCACGAAGGCGAACGTCGAGCGGATCGACAAGCTGATGCGCGAGAGCCTGATGCTCGTCACCGCGCTCGCGCCCGAGATCGGTTACGACAACGCCACCACCGTTGCCAAGACGGCGCACAAGAACGGAACCACGCTGCGCGAGGAGGCGGTGCGGCTCGGCTTCGTGGACGAGGAAACCTTCGACCGCGTCGTGCGCCCCGAAGATATGATCGGCCCGAAATGACGATGCCGGTGAACCTAAACCGCTACCGCAAGGCGAAGGCGCGGGCCGAGTCGAAGGCCCGCGCAGACGAGAACGCGGTGAAATTCGGCCGCACGAAGGCCGAGAAACAGGCCGCGCGCGCCGAGGCCGAGCGGATCGCCCGGGCGCTCGAGGGGCTGAAGCGGGAGGAATGAGCGCGCGGCCCGTCAAGCGCTCGCTGACGCTGCGCGGCCATCGCACCTCGGTGTCGCTGGAAGAGGAGTTCTGGCGCGCCTTCCGGGAGATCGCCGCCGAGCGCGGGCAGAGCGTGAACGGCCTCGCGGCCGAGATCGACGCCGCGCGCGGGCTGGAGACGGGCCTCGCCTCGGCCATCCGGGTCTTCGTGCTGGAACACTACCGGGCCGAGGCGCGGGGCGGCTGAGCGCGCCGCCGGCCGGCCCCGCTCAGACCGAGGCGCGGTAAATCTTGTCGATGTTGGCGCCGAGGGCGGCCTCGAACTCCGCGTCCGACATCTGCTTCGTCAGCCCCTCGGTGAGCGCGCGCGAGAAGGAGGCGATCATCCCGGTGTTCCGCGCGAGCCGCGCGCAGGCGTCGTCGGTGGAATAGCCGCCCGAAAGCGCCACGACGCGCAGCACCCGCGGATGCGCGACGAAGGACGCGTAGAGATCGTCCTCCGACGGGATCGTCAGCTTCAGCATCACCGGCGCATCGCCCGGCAGCGCGTCGAGATGCGCTGCGATGCGGTCGCGCAGGAGCGCCTCCGCCTCGGGTTTGGTCTGCGAATGGATGTCCACCTCGGGCTCCACGATCGGCACGAGCCCATGGGCCATGATCTGGCGGGCCACCTCGAACTGCTGGTCCGCCACCGCGGCGATGCCGGCCTCCTCCGCCTCGTGGATCACCGAGCGCATCTTGGTGCCGAAGATGCGTTTCTCCACCGCCGTCTCGAGCAGCGCGTCGAGATCGGGCATGGGCTTCATGAGCTGCACGCCCGCGGCCTTCTCGGCAAGGCCCTTGTCCACCTTGAGGAAAGGCACGACCCCGCAGCTCTCCCAGAGGTAGTCCGGCACCGGCTTGCCGCCCACCTCGCCGTTCATGGTCCGCTCGAAGAGGATCGCGCCCAGCACCTTGCGGCTGTCGAAATCCGGCGCCTGCATGATCCGCGCGCGCATGGCGTGGATCTCGGCGAACATCTCCTCCTCGCCGGAATAGGCCTCCTCGGGCACGCCGTAGAGGCGAAGCGCCTTGGGCGTGGAACCTCCCGACTGGTCTAGCGCGGCGATGAAGCCCCGGCCCTCGGCGATCTGGCGGCGCTGCTCTTTCAGGCGGTCGGCGTCTGTCATCGGGGTCCCTCCGGGCTCTGGCGGCTCTGGGCGATGGTCATGCCGCGCCGCCGCGCGCCCGTCAATCCCGCCGGGAGAGGCGAAGCCAGATGCCGTCGCGCGCGCGCACCGTCAGGTAGGCGACGGGCACTGGCGGCGGGCCGTCGGCAAGCTCCACCCGGAAATCGCGCAGCAGCCGCGAGAGGAGGAGCACACCCTCCATCATGGCGAAGCCCGCGCCGGTGCAGACCCTGGGCCCCGCCGAGAACGGCATGTAGGCCACCCGCGTCGAGGCCCTGCCCTCTTCGGTCTCCCAGCGGCCGGGATCGAACCCGTCCGGGTCGTCCCAGAGCCGCGTGTGGCGGTGCTGGTGCCAGGGCGACAGCACGATCTGCGCGCCGGGGGCCACGTCGCGGCCGCGGAAATGCTCGGGGCCGGCGGCCTCGCGCACCATCATCGGCACGGGCGGATACAGGCGCAGCGTCTCGCGGAAGACGTCGCGCGCCACGCGAAGCCGCGAGACGCAGGCGAAATCGGGGGCGAGATGGGCGCGGGCCTCCCCGGCCACCTTGTCCTGCCAGTCGGGAAAGGCCGCCATCAGGTAGAGCGCCCAGGCGAGCGCGGAGGCGGAGGTCTCGTGGCCCGCGAGGAAGAAGATCGCCACCTGGTCCACCATCTCGGCCTCGGTGAAGGTCTCCCCCGTCTCGGGATCGCGGGTGGTCATGATCTTGGTTGCAAGGTCGTCGGGCGCCTCTCCCGCCGCGATGGCCTGCATCCGCTCGGCGGTGAGCGCGGCGATGAGCGCGCGGATCCGCCGCGCCGCGCGCCGCGTCTCCGCCCGGTGGCCGCGCGGCGCCCAGCGCGGCAGGCGCAGGAAGGCGGCGGCGTTCAGGATGGGCTGGCTGCGCTGGTAGGCGCGGAACGCGCGGAAGACCTCGGAGGCGAGCCGGTGCTCGATGGGAATGGAAAACAGCGTGCGAAAGATCACGTCGGCCGCCGCGTGGCTCGTCTCGGCCTCGATCTCGACGGTGTCGCCCGCCCGCGCGGCGAGCCGCGCGGCCGCCGCCTCGGCTGCGGCCCACATCGCCGGGAAGGTCTCGCGCAGCCGCCCGCCCTCGAAGGCCGGGTCGATGATCCGGCGCTGGCGCTTCCACGTGGCGCCGTTGGTCAGGAACACGCTCTCGCCCAGAAGCGGGGAGAGCCCCTCGGAGACGCGGCCGGATTTCGGGAAATCGTCCGGCCGCTCCTTCAGCACCAGGTCCACGAGGGCGGGATCGTTCACGAGGTAGGAGCGGAAGAAGGGCGTGCGGAACTCCGCCATCCAGGCGCGGTAGAGCCGCGCCGGCTGGGCCGAAAGGATGTCCTGCCGGAAGAGGCGCATGTAGCGCCAGAGCGAGACCCGCTCGGGCCGGGCGGCGGGCTTCGGCGGGATCATGCGGCCTGGCCGCGGTAGCCCGAGGTCGCGCGCTCGATCCGCGAGCGCGAGGGCCGCCGCCCGGCGAAGCGCGCGCCGAGCGTCCGCGGCCCCGCGGTGATGCGGAAATAGTCGTAGTCGCCCGGGCGGTCGAAGGCGCAGAGATACTGGAAATGCAGCCGGAAGAACCGCCAGCGGAGCGCCTTCCAGCGATCGGGCGAGAGCGTCCGGGTGAAGGCCGCAGAGATCACCAGCGGCCAGCGCTTTCCCGGGGGTGCCACGCCCGAGACCGCCACGGGATCGCAGAGCGCGAAGGAACAGCCGTCCCCGGGGGCGGACACGTCCACCCAGGCGATCTCGTCCCGCGCCGAGAGGAAAGCGAGGTCGGCGCGGAGGCGATGCGCCTCCGGCAGGAAGGAGACCATGGGCACGACCTGACCGAGGCTCAGGAAGGAGAGCGCGGGGCCGTCCGCGGGCACCCGGCCCAGGCGGATCAGCTCGGCGAGCGCCGAGACGGCGAGATGGACGCCGGAGGAATGGCCGACCACCAGCACCTCGTCGACGTCCTCCGCGAGCGCGCCACCGATGCGGTCGGCGAAAGCCGCGATCCGCGCCTCGAGCGCGGGCGGGGTCGCGCCACGCCGCCGCGCCGAGAAGGCGAGATCGTGCATCAGGTAGTAGGCGAAAAGCTTGCCGTCCCGCGCGCGGAACCAGGCCAGCACCGCCCAGCCGGCCAGCCCGCCCGGCAGGGCGCCGGCGAGCGCGCCCCAGCCTTCCGCCCCGCCGGCGAACGCCCAGAGCCGCGCCGCCGCCGCCAGGGCGAGCCACGCGGCCGCCAGGGCGAGGGCGAGCTGGGCGAGAAGCATCGCGACGGGGTAGAAGCCCGCGATCACCGGCCCCTTGCGCAGCCGCATCAGCCGGAAGAGCGCCCCCGTCGAGATATACACCCAGGCCGTGCGCAGAAGCTGGGCGTAGGTGCCGGGGATGGAGTGCGACATGCTCTCCTGCACGATATCCGACCAGACGAGCACCTCGATCGCGGCCTCGCTCCGCGCGCCGTCCATCTCGGCCGTCACGTGCCAGCCATGGGCCAGCCCGCCGCCGGGCGACAGCGCGATGCGGTAGCCCGAGATCCCGGCCTGTCGCGCGGCCTCCTTGCGGTAGAGTTCGCGGTAGCGGCGCGGCGGAAAGGGATCGTAGCCGGGGATGTAGAACACCCGCCGGCGCGCCACCTGCCCCGCCTCTGCCGCGCATGCCGCCATGGAGGGAAAGTCTAGCCGCCCATGCGGGCGAGAGTAAGGCCCGCGTGCGGCGCGCCTCAGCCGAGCGCCGCGAGGGCCGGGAAGGTCTCGAGCAGCCAGAAGGAGAAGGCCGAGAAGCCGCCCGTCAGCATGAGAAGCCCGATGGTCCAGAGCAGCAGCCCCATCACCTTCTCGATCCGGTCCATGTGCCGCTTCATCCAGCCCATGAGCCCGCCCATGCGCGGCAGGAAGGCCGCCACGAGCAGGAACGGCACCCCGAGCCCGATCGCGTAGACGGCAAGCAGCGTCGTCCCCCGCGCGACGTTGGCCTCGGAGGCCGCGAGCGAGAGGATCGCGCCGAGCTGCGGGCCGATGCAGGGCGTCCAGCCGAAGGCGAAGGCGA
>CAZPCU010000166.1:0-5069 GCA_964585075.1 uncultured Rhodobacterales bacterium | reverse complement strand
CCGCCAGCACCGCCTGCATCGCGGCGATATCGTTCACCTCGCCGTCCGGCGCGGGCAGCATGTTGGCGGAGAGCGCCTGCACCCCGATCATGAAGACGTGGCCATGCGCGTCCACGAAGCCGGGGATGAGCGCGCGCCCGGCGAGATCGACCATCTCGGTCTCGGGGCCCCGGTGGCGCATCACGTCCGTATCTGTTCCCACGGCGAGGATCTCGCCGTCGCGCACGGCGACGGCCTCGGCGCGGGGCCGGTCGTCCTCCATGGTCAGGACGGGGCCGCCGTGGAAGATGCGATCCGCCGCGTCCTGGGCGAATGCGGGGGCGGCGAGCATCAGCAGGGCGGAAAGAAGGGGCGTCGCGCGGTGGATCATGGTGGCCTCGTTCCGTTTCTGGCACGGGCCCCCGCGGCTGCCGCGCGGCCCGACTTCACTTTACCCTGCGGAATGTATCCGGCAATTGAAACTCTCGTCCCGACATCCCAAAGAGGTCGCGCCCGCCGGGCCGATAACGCCATTCCGAAGGAGCCATGCCCCATGTCCGCCTTTCCGCCCGATCTTCTTGCCGAGGTGCGCGCGCGCTTCGCCCATGTGGAGGAGTGCCCCTTCACCGGGCGGCGCGTCTTCTTCGAGAACGCGGGCGGCGCGCTGACGCTGCGCTCGGTGGTGGAGAGCTCGGCGCGGTTCGCCGCGATTCCCGACAACCAGGGGCGCGACAACCCGGCCTCGGCGGGGCTCATGCGCGTGATCGCGAAGGCGCGGGCGGACATGATGCGGCTTCTGAACGCGCCGGGGGGGCAGATCGTCGTCGGCGAAAGCGGGACCGAGATGCTCTTCCGCATGATCCGCACCGCCTGCATGGCCGCGCCCGGCGGCGGGCAGGTGCTGGGCAGCACTCTCGAACACCCGGCCTCGCGGAGCGCGGCGGCGCACTGGGCGGGCCACGCCGGGCTGGCGCATGTTCTCGTGCCGCATGACGACGCGACGGGCACGGTCGGGCCGGACGCCTACCGGGAGGCCCTCACGGCGCAGACGCGGGTGGCGACCATCGTGCATACCTCCCCCGTCACCGGCATGGGCGTGGATATCGCGGCGATCGCGGCCGAGATCCGCGCCGCGGCGCCCGACTGCATGATCGTCGTGGACGGCATCCAGCACGCCGCACACGGCGCCATCGACCTCGCCGAGGCCGGCGTCGACGGCTACGCCATCTCGCCCTACAAGATGTTCTCGCGGCACGGCTACGGCGTGGCGTGGCTCTCCGACCGGCTGGCGGCGCTGCCGCACGAATGCCTGGCGGGCGGCCCGGCGGAGCAGTGGGAGCTCGGCACCCGCGACACGGGCGCCTACGCCACCCTCTCCGACGTGGTCGCGTATCTCGACTGGCTGGGCGGCGAGGTGTCGGACGAGACCGAGCCCCGCGCCCGGCTGGAAGCGGCGGCGCGCGCGATCCATGCCCATGAGCGCGCGCTCACCGACGCGATGCTCTTCGGCGCCGACAACCTGCCTGGCCTCGCCGCGATGGACCGCGTGCGGATCGTTGGCGGCGCGGACAACCCGGCGCGGGAGGGGCTCGTCTGCTTCTGGGTGGAGGGCCGGCCCTCGGCCGAGGTCGTCTCGGCGCTGGGCGCGGAAGGCATCCGCGTCCACATCCGCAAGGACGACCACTATTCCGGCAACATCCTGCGCCCGCTCGGTCAGAGCGACTGCGTGCGCGTCTCTCTCTGCCATTACAACAGCCCGGCCGAGGTGGCGCGCTTCCTGTCGGCCATGCAGTCCATCGCCGCCTGAGGCTGCAAGAAAAAGCGCCCGGCGGTCGTGGCCGCCGGGCGCGCTTTCGGACCGGTCGGAACCGGTGTCAGGCGATCAGGCCATCCACCAGCGCTGGCTGGCCTTGCCGCCGTCGAGTTCCCAGTTGGCGGCGACAGCCTCGCCGTGGGCCAGATCGTTCGACACGCCCATGATGTAGTTGGCGAACATCGGCACCAGCGCGCCGCCGTCGTCGTGGATCAGGCGCTGCGCCTCGAAGTAGAGCTCGGCGCGCTTCTGCTGGTCGAGTTCGGCGCGGGCCTCGTCCACGATCGAGTTGAACTTGACCGCGGCCTCGGTGCTGCGCCAGTCGGTGTCGTTCCACTCGGTGTCGTCCACGTAGGCCGAGGAGAACATCCAGTCCGCCGTCGGCCGGCCGCCCCAGTAGCAGGCGCACCACGGCTTCTTGTTCCAGACGTTCGACCAGTAGCCGTCCGAGGGTTCGCGCACGACCTCGACGGTGATCCCCGCCTCGGCGGCCGAGGCGGCGACGAGCTGCGCCGCGTCCACGGCGCCGGCGAAGGCCGCGTCGGAGGCCGAGAGCTGGATCGGCCCGCTGTGGCCGGACTTCTTGTAATGGAAGGCCGCCTGATCGGGATCGAACTCGCGCTGGTCCAGCCCTTCGGCGTGGAAGGGCACGGCGGAAGAGATCGGGTGGTCGTTGCCGACCGCGCCGTAGCCCATGAGGATCTTGTCCACGAGCTCCTGCCGCTTCAACGACAGCTTCAGCGCCATGCGCAGGTCGTAGTTGTCGAACGGCGCCATGGTGACCCGCATCGGGAAGGTGTAGTGCAGGTAGCCCGTCTTATCGAGGATCGAGATGTCGGGCGCGCGGCCCAGGAGGTTCGCCGTCTTCGGATCGACACGGTCGATCAGGTGGACCGAACCGTTCATCAGCGCGTTCTGGCGCGCGGTGGGATCGACGATCGACAGGATCTCGACCGTGTCGAACCAGGCCGCGTCTTCCACGTGATAGTTGTCGTTGCGGGTGCCGACCACGCGCACGCCGGGGTCGAAGGTCTCGATCGGGTAGGGGCCGGTGCCGATGGCCGCGGTCGGATCGATCGCGCCGTCCTCCGACGGCATGATCAGCAGGTGGTAGTCCGACAGGATGAAGGGGAAGTCCGCGTTGCCCGACGCCAGCGTGACGACGAGCGTGTCGCCTTCGGCCGTCATCTCGACCACGTCCGCCAGCAGGCCCTTCGCCGCCGACTTCGTGTCTTCGCCGCGGTGGTGGTTGAGCGAGGCGATCACGTCCTCGACCGTCATCGTCTTGCCGTTATGGAAGGTCACGCCCTTCTTGATCGGGAAGCGCCAGGTCGCGGCGTCAGGGGTGGCTTCCCATCCTTCGACGAGGTCGCCGCGCAGCGTGCCGTCGGGCGCCACCTCGGTCAGCGAGTTGCCCCAGAGATAGCCCAGGTTCAGCATGAACCCGTTCTCGTAGGTCGCCGGGTCGAGGCTGTCCGTGGTCGAGCCGTGGCCCATGCCGATCTTCAAGTCGCCGCCGCGCTTCGGCGTCATCGCCATGGCCTTGTCGGCCATGCCCACAGCGGCGGGCAGCACCACGCCGGCGGCCATGAGCGACGAGATGAATTCCCGCCGCGAGAGGCGGCCCTGGCGCAGGCGCGCGCGCTGAAGCTCGATGAAGCGGTTCTTCATGTGAACTCTCCCTGGTTCTTCTTCGAAATGCCGTCGCGGATGCCGAGGTTGGCAGACGCGGGTTGCTCGGATAGCATAACAAGGCCCTCGTGCCGAGAGAACCCGTTTCCAAGGGCCACGGCAGGGCACTTGGGCGGCAGACAGGGAGAACCTCGGCTCATGCATCCAGTCTTGCGGACGGTCCTGCAGCGCCTTGCGCTGGGCCTCCTGACGCTCTTCATCGTTTCCATCATCATCTTCGCGTCGGTCCAGATGCTGCCGGGCGACTTCGCCGAGGCGGTTCTGGGGCAGGCGGCCACCCAGGAGACGGTCACGGCGTTCCGGCGCGAGCTCGGCCTCGATCAACCACCCATCATCCGCTACTTCGACTGGATCGGCGGGCTCGCCCAGGGCGATCTCGGCACCTCGTTCTCGGGGCGCGCAGCCTCCGGCGTGGACCGCTCCCGCCCCGTGTCCGACCTCGTGGGCCCGCGTCTCGCCAACACGCTGTTCCTCGCGGGGATGACGGCGCTGATCGCGGTGCCGCTCGCGCTCTTCCTCGGGATCACCGCCGCGCTCAAGCGCAACAGCTTCTACGACAAGGCGGTGAGCACCACGACGCTGACCACGATCTCCTTTCCCGAGTTCTTCGTGGCCTACATCCTGATCCTGCTCCTGGGCACGCTCTGGCCCGTCTTCCCGAGCCTCGCGGACGTGAGCCCGGGCATGCCGTTATGGGAACGTGTCTACACGACCGCGCTGCCGGCGCTGACGCTCACCCTGGTGATCGTCGCGCACATGATGCGGATGACCCGGGCGGCGATCATCAACCTCCTGGCGAGCCCCTACATCGAGATGGCCCGCCTCAAGGGCGAGCCGCCGCGCCGCGTCATCCTGCGCCACGCGCTGCCCAACGCCTGGGCGCCGATCGCCGCGGTGATCGCCTTCAACCTCGCCTATCTCGTGGTCGGCGTGGTCGTGGTGGAGGTGGTCTTCGTCTATCCGGGCATCGGCCAACTCATGGTGGACGCCGTGAGTTCCCGCGACATCCCGGTGGTCCAGGCCTGCGCGCTCATCTTCGCGGCCACCTACGTGCTTCTCAATCTCATCGCCGACATCATCGGCATCGTGACCAACCCGAGGCTCCTGAACCCGAAATGACCGACCAGACCGACAGCTACTCGGCCGCCGGCGAGGTGGGCCAGTTCCGGACCCGCCGCAGCCGGTGGGAGCGCATGTGGATCGAGCTTCGCAAGGCGCCGCCGACGGCGATCCTCGGGCTCCTCATCATCCTGTTCTACATCTTCGTCGCGATCTTAGCGCCCTGGCTCGCCCCCTACGGTGAGGCGGAGGTGATCGGACAGTCCTACGCGCCCTGGAGCGCGGAGCACCCGCTGGGCACCGACCAGATCGGGCGCGACATCCTCACGCGGCTCATCTACGGCGCCCGCAACACGATCGGGATCGCCTTCGTCACGACGCTTCTCGCCTTCCTGATCGGCGTCTCGCTCGGCCTGATCGCGGCGATCAACCGCTCCTGGCTCGACCAGTTCATCAGCCGCGGCGTGGACGTGCTCATGGCGATCCCGTCGCTGATCTTCGCGCTCATGCTGCTGTCGATCTTCGG
>CAZPCU010000165.1:0-5075 GCA_964585075.1 uncultured Rhodobacterales bacterium | reverse complement strand
TGCCCGGCGGGCCGTACATCAGGATCGACCGGCCCGAGCTGACGGCGGGGCCCAGATGCTCGAGAAGGTCGTCCGGCAGGACGAGGTGGCCCATCGCGTTCACGAGCTGGGTGCGGGTGATCTGGATGTCGCGGATCGACTGCCGGCGCACCTGCTCGCGGTAGACCTGGAGCGGCACGGGCATCGCGCCGAAATATTCCGACTGGGAGAGCGCGTCGAGCGCGCGGGACTTGCCGGCATCCGTGAGCTGATAGCCCATCTCGTTGCCGGAATTCGCGTTGAGCGTGCCGGTGGCCTCGACGAGCTTCTGCTGGCGGGCCATGTCCACGAGTTCCTGCGTCACGTTGACCGGCAGGCAGACGGCCCGCGCGAGGTCGGAGACGAGGTCGAGGTTCTTGCGGAACATCGTCTTGAGAAGGATGTCCCGCATCATCACGAGCGGAAGCTCCATCTCGTCCAGCCGTCGCGGCGGCGGCGGCGGTTGCACCCGCGAGGTCGGGGCGGTCTGCACGTTCATGGTCGGTCCCCCGGATTGGCCTGCACGCGGGCGAAGATGCGTCCGGATCGCGGGCCCGGCAGGGAGGAACGGTGGCTTTTTCGTGGCATTTCCACCGCCTCGGTCATCTCAGCTGCCCCAGACCGCGCCGAGCCCGAGATAGGCGGCGAGCGTCCCGCCGAGGGCGAGCCCCATCGGGAAGTCGCGCCCGCGCTCCCAGCTTTCCCACTCCGGGGCGAGGCGGCGCAGGGGCGTGGCGCGGGCGAGCCGGTGCGCCGCGAAGGCCGCGAGCAGCACCGCCGCGAAGAGCGCGAGGATGAAGCGCAGGTCGCCGGGGTCGATGAAGGGCGCGGCGGCGGCGGCGAACTTGGCGTCGCCCGCGCCCATGGCGCCGGCCGCGTTCAGGACGATCCCGAGCGCCAGCACCACGACGAGCTGGAGAAGGCGCCACGGATACTCCGCGAGGGGCAGCGCCACGAGGCCCACCGCGAGGAAGACCCCGGCGAGCGCCAGAACCGCCGGGTTGGGAATCTTCATGGCTCGCATGTCCGACCAGGCCACGTAAAGGCAGACCGGCACCACGAAGGGCAGGAACCACTGCGCGGAGGCGGCGCTGATCTGGAGCACGGGCGGGCGCTCCGGTCAGCCGCGGGCGCCGCCTTCGAGCGCGGAGAGGCTCCGGGCGGCGGCCTCGAAGTGCCGCGGATGGGTTTCGAGGGCGTCGCGGAAGAGGCCCTTGCCGATCTCGGTGTCGCCCCGCTTCACGGCGGCGAGCCCCAGCGTGTGCAGAAGCTGCGCCCGCTCCACCTGCGTCATCGGGATCACGGGCAGCGTGTAGTTGCCCTGCGCGCCGCGCGCCATGACGAGGTTGTTCTTGGCCGTGAAGAGCCCGTCGTCCTGCTGGATCGCCTCCAGGAAGAGCCGCTCGGCGCCGGCATAGTCGCCGCGCGTGAGTTTCGAGAAACCCCAGTTGTTCATCACGCCGGCGGGCTGGGTCGTGAGGCCCACGGCGGTCTCGTAGAAGCTGTCGGCCTTGTCCCAGTCCTCCTCGGTGTCGGCGATCATCGCCTCGAGCCTGTAGCGCCGGAAGGTCTCGTGCGTCGGCGGGATGGCGTCCAGCACCTCTCCGGCGCGCTCCCACTGGTTCGCCCGGATGAGGGCGTCGGCCAGCGCGACGCTGTCCTCCTCGGTGGCCTCCTCGTGCTCCGCGACCTTCTCCCAGGCCGGAACGGCCTCGGTGTTGCGCTTGGCGCGCACGAGCGACACGGCGAGCCCGCGCATCAGGTCGATCCGGTCGGGGTCGCTGGCGTTCGCGCGCTGGAAGTAGCTGATCGCCTCGTCGGGATCGGCCGAGGTGAGCATCACCTCGTTCAGGTTGGTCTCGTCCACGACGTTGAGATCGGCCAGTTTGCGATCGACGGCGTCGTCGTTCGTCCCCGCGCAGCCCGACAGGGCGACCGCCCCTGCCATGCAGAGGGACACGAAGATGGGGTGGCGCATTTGCCTGCGTCCTTTTGCTGCTCTTGCCTCTCAGGGCACCCGGCGGATCAGGTATTCGCTGCTGCCGCGGCGCACCAGTTTGTAGTTCTGCTCTGTCGTGGCGCCACCATACGATGTTTCGTCCAGTTTTGCGAGCGCCAGTCGCAGATTGTCCCGGATCGCGTCACTTTCGCCATTGTCGAGCGCGTAGGCCTTGCGGAGGATCTGCGCCGCTTCCGCGGTCTCTCCGCGCTCGAGGAGCACCACGCCGAGGTTGTTCCAGACCTCGGGCCAGGCTTCGCCGGTCTCCGTCGCGCGCCGCAGCAGATCCTCGGCCTGGTTGAGGCGGCCGAGCCCGAGGTTGACGGAGCCGAGCGCGCTCAACACCTCGGGCGTGAGGCCGTGCTCCGCGCCCGCGCGGCGGAACGCGTCGAGGGCGAGCTCGTATTCCCCGGCCTGCATGAGGCGGTGGCCGACAACGAGGCCGTCAACCGCCTGTCCGCGCGGATCGATCGCGGGGGCGTAGGGGGCGTCCCGGCTCGGCGCGCCCGGCGTCGAGGCGCAGGCGCCGAGGGCGAAAGCGAGCCCGGCCGCGATGAGCGCCCCCGCCCGCCGCATCGCTAGTTGCCGGCCATCTGGCCCAGCTGTCCGATGCTGACGGCCGAGGGGCCGACGAGGATGATCAGAAGCGGCGGCACGGTGAGCATCATGGTTGTGAGCGTCATCTTCGTGGGCAGCTTATTCGCTTTTTCCTCGGCGCGCATCACCCGCTTGTCGCGCATTTCCGCCGCGTAGACGCGAAGCGCTTCCGAGATCGACGTGCCGAAGGTCTGGCTCTGGATGAGGACGGTGACGAAGCTCGACACGTCCTGCACGCCGCAGCGCTCCCCCATGTCGTTGAGCACCTGCGCCTTGTCCTTGCCGGCCTTCATCTCGTGGCTGACGATCTCGTACTCCTCGGCGAGGGACGGGTAGGAGGCCCGGAGTTCGCTCGCGACGCGGATGATCGCCTGGTTGAGCGACTGGCCGGCCTCGACGCAGACGAGCAGCATGTCGAGCGAATCGGGGAAGCCGTCGGTGATTTCCTCCTTGCGCTCCTCCACGCGCCGGGTGACCCAGTACTTGGGCAGAAGGTAGCCCACGGCGCCGGGGCCCAGCACATACAGCGCGAGCTGCTGGGCGCCGGCGTTCTCCGCGTCGAGGAAGAGCAGGAGGTAGGCCACGCCGAGGACGAGGCCGAGGAGGCCGAGCACCATCTGCGCGAAATGGAAGATCCGCACCGCCTCGCGGGAGCGGTATCCGGCCTGGACGAGCTTCAGCTTGATCGCCGAGAGTTCCTTCTCGTCCTTGGGTTCGAGGAAGTTGGCGTAGCGCTTGAGCTTCTCGCCCTTCTCGCGCTGGCGCAGCTCGGCCTGGTTGTCGCGTGCGCGGTCGCGCTCGGCGCGGCCGGACTCCTTCAGCTTCTCGAGAGGGTCCTTCTTCGCGTTGAGCATGAAGGGAATTGTGAGCAGCACGAGCAGCAAGCCGAGGCCGCCCACCGCGATCATCGGTCCGAGGGGGCCGAACGTCGCGATCAGGAAGTCGTTGATGGGCGCGAGAGGGTTCATGGGCTCAGACCTTGATGTTCACGAGCATGCGCATGACGAAGAGATTCGCCGTGAGGAAGATGCCCACGAGGAAACAGGCGGGGATGAACCACGGGTGGTCCAGAACCTCGTCGTAGTAGTGCGGGTCGAGGATGTTGATGGCGATGAGCGCGACGATCGGGAAGGCCGACAGGAACTTGCCCGACCACTGCGCCTCCGCGGTGATCGCCTTCACCCGGCGGAAGAGGCGGAAGCGCGCCCGGATCACCTTGGCGAGGCCGGCGAGGATCTCGGCGAGGTTGCCCCCCGACTGCTGCTGGATCGTCACCGCCACTGCGAGGAAGCGCAGGTCCTGCAGATCGAGCCGCTCGGCCATGTGCCGCAGCGCCTCGCCCACGTCCCGCCCGTAGGCGGCCTCGTCGGCGATGACGCCGAACTCGGTGGCCAGAGGGTCCGCGATCTCCTTCGAGACGATCGAGATCGCCGAGGAGAACGGATGCCCCACCCGGAGCGAGCGCACCATGAGCTCCACCGCGTCGGGGAGCTGCTCCTCGATCATCGAGATGCGCTTCTTCGCCTTGGTGTTCACCCAGAGGTAGACGCCCCCCACGCCCATGGCGACGGCGGTGACGAGGCGCACCGCGAGGCTCGTCTCGGTGGCCACCGAAAGGCCGATGAAGGCCACCATGGTGAGCACCGCCATGATCATGATGAGCTGCTTCGGGGTGAAGGCGATCGCCGCCTTCTGCGCCCGGTCCGCGAGCAGCGAGTAGAGCGGCACCGAGCGCGAGCGCATGTGCTGGTCCATCTCCTTGCGGAGCTTGGCGAGCACCTCCTCGCGGCGCCCGCCGGACTGGAGCATTTCCAGGCGGCGGTTGACGCGGTTGTTCAGACTGATCGACTTGCCGAAAACGGTGAGGTAGATGCCCTCGACGAGCACGAGGACGCTCACGAAGATCGCGCCGTAGATCAGCGGTTCTGCCGAGATTTCCATGACTTACTCCGCCGCCACAGGGTCGAAGATCGCCGGCGGCAGGTCGTAGCCCCACATCCGGAACCGCTCGGCGTAGTGGCTGCGCACGCCGGTGGCGGTGAAATGGCCGATGATCTTGTTCTCGGGCGTGAGGCCCACGCGCTGGAAGCGGAACACTTCCTGCATGGCGATCACGTCGCCCTCCATGCCGGTCACCTCGGTGATGGACACCATGCGGCGGGAGCCGTCCTGAAGGCGGCTCGCCTGCACGATGAGGTTGACGGCGCTGGCGATCTGGCTGCGCATCGCCTTGAGCGGCATCTCGATGCCGGCCATGGAGATCATGTTCTCGAGGCGCGAGACGGCGTCGCGCGCGTTGTTGGCGTGGATGGTCGTCATCGAGCCGTCGTGGCCGGTGTTCATGGCCTGCAGCATGTCGATGACTTCCTCGCCGCGCGTCTCGCCGACGATGATGCGGTCGGGGCGCATCCGCAGCGCGTTGCGCAGGCAATCACGCTGGGTGACGGCGCCCTTGCCCTCG
>CAZPCU010000164.1:0-5084 GCA_964585075.1 uncultured Rhodobacterales bacterium | reverse complement strand
GAGGCGCTGCCCGAGTGCCGGCTCGTGCCCCCCGACGCCGCGCCCGCATGGACCGCCCGCGGCAACGAACCGTTCTGGACCCTCGAATTGCAGGGGGGAAAGCTCACCCTGACCACCGGCATGGGCGCCGAGACGCGCACCGCGCAGCTTCCCGAGCCCGAGATCGCGGAGGGGGCCTTCACCTACGAGATGCCCGAGGCCGATGTCCGGCTCACCGTGGCGGAGACCATCTGCCGCGACAGCATGAGCGGGATGCCGTATCCCCAGACCGTCACGGTCGAGACCGGGGGCGAGACGCTGCGCGGCTGCGGCGGCGCGCCGTCGGAGCTGCTCACCGGCCGCGAATGGGTGGTCGAGGACATCGCGGGAGAAGGGCTCATCGATTCGACGCGGGTGACGGTCCATGTCGGCCGGGAAGGCCGCGTCAGCGGCACCGGCGGCTGCAACCGCTACACCGGCCAGTTCGAACTGACCGGCGAGCGGCTGACCATCGGGCCCGTGGCCGGCACGATGATGGCCTGCCCCGAAGCGATCATGAACCAGGAGCAGCGCTTCTTCGAGGCGCTCGGACGGGTGGACGGCTTCGACATCGACGAGACCGGCGCGCTTCACCTGCGCGGCGGCGGCGAGACGGTGATCCTCGCCCGCCGCTGAACACCGTCAGAAGAGAGAGCCCTGCCCGGGCGGCGGGTCGCTCCCCTTGCCGCCGCCGCGCTTCGGGCCCTGCCCGAGGCGCAACCGCCCGTCGGCGAACTCGATCTCCAGCGCCGAAGCGGCCTCCGCCGCCCCCTTCCGCGTGACCACGGCGCCGTCGCCGCGAACCACGGCGTAGCCGCGTTCCAGCGTGGCGCGGTAGCCCAGCGTCTCGCGCAACCGGTCGAGCGCGGCGAGGCGGTCACGCCGCGCCCTGAGCGCCGCGCGCTCTGCCTCGGCGAGCCGGCGGGACAGCCCGTCGAGCGCGGCGCGCTCGCGGGCGAGGTCGTCGCGCACCGGGCGCAGGTTCAGCCGGTCCGCGCGGCGGCCCAGCGCCTCGCGCCGCGCCGCGACCAGCCGCGCGAGAGCCGGGGCGAGGCGCGGCGCCAGCGCGGCGAAGGCATCCCGGCGGTAGCCGAGCCGCGACTCCAGCAGCGCCGGCCGCAGGCTCCCCGCGGCCTCGGACAGCGCGACCCGGCGCGCCTGCACGCCGCGCGAGAGCGCGGCCGGCAGGCGATCCGACAGCGTGTCGAGCCGCTGGCGGGGATACTCCACCAGCGTCTCGGGGCGCGGCAGGCCGCGGGCGAGGTCGCGCAGCCGCTCGCCGCGCCGCCCGAGTCCCGCGGTCAGCGCATGGGTGAGCCGCCCGCCCTGCCCGTCGAGCCAGGCCAGGAGATCCAGCCGCACCGGCACGGCGAGTTCCGCCGCCGCCGTGGGCGTGGGTGCGCGGCGATCCGAGACGAAGTCGATGAGCGTGGTGTCCGTCTCGTGGCCCACCGCCGAGACGAGCGGGATCTCGGAGGCCGCGGCGGCGCGGGCCACGATCTCCTCGTTGAAGCCCCAGAGATCCTCTATGGAGCCGCCGCCGCGCGCCACGATCAGAAGGTCCGGCCGCGGGATCGGCCCGCCCCCGGGCAGCGCGTTGAAACCCCGGATGGCGTTCGCCACCTCCGGCGCGCAGCGCTCGCCCTGCACGGCCACGGGCCAGATCAGCACGTGGCGCGGGAAGCGGTCGCGCAGCCGGTGGAGGATGTCGCGGATCACCGCGCCCGAGGGCGAGGTCACGACCCCGATCACCTCGGGAAGGTAGGGCAGGCGCCTCTTGCGCGCCTCGTCGAAGAGCCCCTCGGCGGCGAGCTGCTTCTTGCGCTGCTCGAGCAGCGCCATCAGCGCGCCCTGCCCGGCGGGCCGGATGTCCTCGATCACGATCTGGTAGCGGGACTGGCCCGGGAAGGTGGTGAGCCGGCCCGTCGCCACCACCTCGAGCCCCTCCTCGGGCTGGGTGGCGAGCCGCGCCGCCGTGCCCTTCCAGATCACGCCCGAGAGCACCGCGCGCTCGTCCTTCAGGTCGAGATAGACATGGCCCGAGCGCGGCCGCGAGACGCGCCCCACCTCGCCGCGCACGCGCACGAAGGGAAACTCGCCCTCGATCACGCGTTTCACGGCCCCGGAAATCTCCGAGACCGTGAATTCCGGGGCGTTGCCGCGGGGCCCCGCGCCGGGCCCGTCGTCGATCAGATCGGACATGCCCCCTGCATGCCCGATCCGCCGGGCGAAGGGAAGCTCACGCGGCGCGCCGGTGGTGGCGGCCCTCGGCGATCTCCTCGACGAGCTTGTCGCAGAAGGCGTCGAGGTCTCCCGGGTGGCGGCTGGTGACGAGGCCCTGGTCGGTGACGACCTCGGAGTCCTCCCATTCGCCGCCGGCGTTCCGAACGTCGGTCCGGATCGAATGGTAAGAGGTCACGCGGCGACCGCGCAGGACATCCGCCTCCACCAGAAGCCACGGCCCGTGACAGATCGCGCCGATGGGCTTGCCGGCCTTCCAGAAGGCCGAGACGAAACTGACCGCGGCGGGCTCCACGCGCAGAAGGTCGGGGTTGATCTGGCCGCCGGGCAGCACCAGCGCGTCGTAATCGGCGGCGTTCGCGTCCGCGAGGGCGCGGTCCACGCGGATCGCGCGGCCCCATCCGTCGCCCTCCCAGCCGGTGATCTCGCCGCTTTCGGGCGAGACCACATGGACGGTGGCGCCGGCCTCGGCGAGGCGGTCGCGGGGCACCTCGAGTTCGGATTGCTCGAAGCCGTGGGTGGCGAGAATGGCGATGGTCTTGCCGTCGAGGGCGGACATGGGTCTCTCCTCTCGGTTCGGGTGGATTCGGCATGAGCCTAACATGGCGCGCAACAGCGCCGCGCCTTGCCCCCGCGCCGCCCGCCCCCTAATCAGGCGCCACCGGAGCGGAGACGAGGCGCATGAACATCCTGATTCTCGGCGGCGGGGGGCGCGAGCACGCGCTCGCCTGGGCGGCGATGCAGAACCCCAAATGCGACAAGCTCATCGTGGCGCCCGGCAACGCCGGCGTCGCCCGGATCGCCACCTGCGCGACGCTCGACATCCTGGAGGGCGCGGCGGTCGTGAACTTCTGCGAGGGAGAGGCGATCGACCTCGTGATCGTGGGGCCGGAAGCCCCCCTCGCCGCGGGGATCGCCGACCGGCTGCGCGATGCGGGCGTCGCCGTCTTCGGGCCGTCCGCCGCGGCGGCGCGGCTCGAAGCCTCCAAGGCGTTCACGAAGGAGATCTGCGACGCCTGCGGCGCGCCCACCGCCGCCTGGGCGCGCTTTACCGACGCCGCGTCGGCGAAGGCGCATCTCGACGCCACCGGCGCGCCGGTCGTGGTGAAGGCCGACGGGCTCGCCGCCGGAAAGGGCGTGGTGGTGGCCGAGACGCTCGCCGAGGCCCGCGACGCGGTGGACGAGATGTTCGCCGGCGCCTTCGGCGAGGCGGGCGCCGAGGTGGTGATCGAGGAGTTCATGACCGGGGAGGAAGCCTCCTTCTTCGTGCTGGTGGACGGCGAGGAGGTGCTGCCCGTCGGCACCGCGCAGGATCACAAGCGTATCGGCGAGGGCGACACCGGCCCCAACACCGGGGGCATGGGCGCCTACTCGCCCGCCCCCGTGATGACGCCGGAGGTGGAGGCCCGCGCCCTCGAGGAGATCGTGAAGCCCGTGGTGGCCGAGATGGCGCGGCGCGGCACGCCCTATTCCGGTGTGCTCTACGCCGGGCTGATGATCGAGGAGGGCGGGCCCCGCCTGGTGGAGTTCAACGTCCGCTTCGGCGACCCCGAGGCGCAGGTGCTGATGCTGCGCCTCGGCGCGCAGGCGCTCGACCTCATGCAGGCGACGGCCGAGGGGCGGCTGGGCGAGGCCCGCGTCAACTGGGCGGACGACCACGCCATGACGGTCGTGATGGCCGCCAGGGGCTATCCCGGCGACCATGCCCGCGGCGAACCCATCGGCGGGCTCGACGAACTGCCCGAGGACAGCTTCCACCAGTGCTTCCACGCGGGCACCGCGCGCGCCGACGGCCGGATCGTCTCGTCCGGCGGGCGCGTGCTGAACCTGACCGCGCGCGGCGCGACGCTCGCCGAGGCGGCCGAGCGCGCCTATTCCATGGTGCGCGCGGTGGACTGGCCGGGCGGCGTCTGGCGTTCGGACATCGGCTGGCGCGCATTGGCGGGCGCGTGACAGGCTGAGAGGTCGCCGGGGGCTTCGCCCCCGCTTCGCGGCGCCTCCCCCGGAGGATTCTTCCCAGGAAGACACGCGGAACCGGCGCCGCGAAGCGGGGGGCGGCCGCGCGGCTAGCCGGTCTCGCAGGCGAGGGCCGCGTCGAAGCTCGTGCCTCCGGCGAGCGGGCCGATGTCGCGGGCGGAGAGACGCCCATCCGCGAGGGTCACGGCGAGAAGGCGGCGCCAGCCGGCATCGGCCAGCACGATCTCGGGGCCCTGCCCGCAGTCGCGGAGCCCGCCCGAGATCACCTCGTCGCCGATCCGGTGGTTCGTGACCCCTTCGAGCGCGGCGATCTCGGTCAGGCCCCCGGCGGCCCAGCTCCACACGCGAAGGGTGCGGGCAATGTGCGGCCGGTCCACATAGGCGAGGTCGGTCACGCCGTCGCCGTTCAGATCGGCGACACCCACCGGTGCGAGCCAGCGAAAGCGCGTGCCGATATGCGGCGTTGCGTGCGCCTTCACCAGCGACCCCTGGCGCAGCGAATAGACGGCAAGCTGTGCGCCCAGTTGCGGGTCGGTCTCGACGACGATCACGTCGGCCGCGCCGTCGCCATCTGCATCGGCGACGCGGGGGGCCGTGTCCTCGAACACGTGGTCGGGTTCGGGCCCATCGCGCAGGTCGATCCGCAGCGTACGTCCGTCGGAGGTGGTCACGGCGAGCACGGCCTTCTCGCGGATCGATCCCATGATGCGATGGGGATAGGTGTCGAGCGGCACCTCGTAACGGGCCGGCTCGATAGCGCCGCGCTTCGCGACATCCTCGTCGAGGCGGAGGTCTACGCCTCGCCCGCCGATCGAATCATCGCCATGGCCGACGAGCTCGAGCCGGCC
>CAZPCU010000163.1:0-5112 GCA_964585075.1 uncultured Rhodobacterales bacterium | reverse complement strand
TGGCGGTGCGCATGGCGGCGATGCACCTGCTGGCGCGCAACTGGCGCGGGGCGAGCGCCCGGGCGGAGGTTCAGGCATGACGACGGTCCTCGACATTCCCGCCTACGAAAGCGGGATGATCCGCGTCTTCGCGCTGGAAGTGGCGCCCGAGGACGCCGCGCACTGGATGGATGCGGAGGAGGGCACGGCCCACCCGCTGGCCGAGGCGCTCGGGGCGGATCCGTTCGACGCGCGCTTCGCCGAGATCCTGCGGCTCTCCGACATCGCGGAGATGGGGCTGCCCGCCTATCTCGCCGAGGGCTACGGCGTGCCGCGGGAAGAGATCGCCCCCTTCGCCGACCGGCTGCAAGGTCTCTCGGGCCATGCGGCGGTGGTGATGTCGCGCGCCTTCGGCGGCGAACCGCAGAAGGTGACGGTGCGCGCCCCGCTCCGCCTGGTCGGAAGCTTCCGCGAAGCCGGTGGGGAAACGCCGCTGACCGATGTCTCGGCCGAAACCGCCCGGGGGCGGGCGCCGGCGGGCGAGGCTGCGCCGCCGTCGGGCGAGGCGGCTCCGGGCGGGCGGCGCGGCGTGCTGCTCACCCTGATCGCGCTCGCCGTTCTCGCGCTCCTGGTCGTGGCCGCCGTGGCCGGGGCGCCGCGATGAGCGCGCTGCCGGCGCCGCGTCTCGAGCCGGGGGAGCGCCTTCTCTGGGAAGGCGCTCCGGACCGCGCCATCGATTTCGGCCGCAAGGACTTTCCCGATATCGCGGGCGGCCTGATCTTCGCCGGCTTCTCGGCCTTCTGGATGACCGGCGTGGCGAAGCAGGGCGGGCTCTGGGCCTTCGGCGCCATCGGCATCGCGGTCGGCGCCTGGCTCGCGCTCGGGCGGCTGCTCTGGCGGCCCTTCCGCCGCAGCCGCACGCGCTACGCGATCACGGACCGCCGCGTGCTGGCGATGACCGACCTGCCCGGTTTCGGGCCCCGGCTTCGCGACTGGCGGATCGGACGGGCGGCCCGGATCGACTACGACGCGCACGAGCCCGGAACGATCACCATCCGGGAGTCGGCGGGGCCCGGCAAGCTCGTGCTCGAACGGCTGCACGACGCCCATGTCGCCCACAGGCTCCTCCTCCAGCGGCAGGAGACCGCATGAGCGAGACCGTCTTCCGCCCGGACCGGGCGACCTACATCCGCGATCACGCCTGGCTCGCCGCCGTCGCCATGGCGGGCGCCATGGCCGTGCTGTGGGCCGTCGGAAGCCCCCATGTCTGGACCGGCGCCGTCGCCGGGCTCGCCGCCGTGGCCTTCCGCGCCTGGTTCCTCGCCTCGGAAGAACTCGCCGTGGAATGGCGGATCGAGGACGGTGCGCTGGCCGGGCCGCATGGCCGGAGCGTCCCGCTGTCGGAGATCGCGGAGCTTCGCACGCTCGGAAGCGCGGTGCAGGTCGTCACCCGGAGCGGCGACAAGCACCTCGTCAAGTATCTGGCCGACCGGGAGGCGGTGCGCGCCGCGATCGAACGCGCCGCCGGGAGAACGCCATGAGCACGATCCTCTTCGAGAACGCGCGGCTGATCGACCCGGAGGCCGGGACCGACGCGGCGGGCTGGCTTTACGTGCAGGACGGCGCGGTCACCGCCGCGGGCACAGCCGGCTCGCCCGTCCCGGCGACCGCGGAAAGCCGGGTGGACTGCCGGGGCAAGTGCCTTGCCCCGGGTATCGTCGATCTGGGGGTCAAGATCGGGGAGCCCGGCGAGCGCCACAAGGAAAGCTTCCGCTCGGCGGGGCTCGCCGCGGCCGCCGGCGGCGTGACGACCATCGTCACGCGCCCCGACACGCAGCCGCCCATCGACAACCCCGAAAGCCTCGAATTCGTCACGCGCCGCGCCGCCGGGGCCGCGCCGGTGCATGTGCGCCCGATGGCCGCGCTCACCAAGGGGCGCGAGGGCCGGGAGATGACGGAGATCGGCTTCCTGATGGACGCGGGCGCGGTCGCCTTCACCGACGCGGACCGGGTGATCGCCGACACCAAGGTGCTCTCGCGGGCGCTCACCTACGCGCGCGGGCTCGGCGCGCTCGTGATCGGCCACCCGCAGGATCCCGGACTCTCGCGCGGGGCGGCGGCCACCTCGGGCAAGTTCGCCTCGCTCAAGGGGCTGCCGGCGGTCTCGCCCATGGCCGAGCGGATGGGCCTCGACCGGGACATCGCGCTGCTGGAGATGACCGGCGCGCGCTACCACGCCGACCAGATCACCACGGCCCGCGCGCTGCCTGCGCTCGAACGGGCCAAGCGCAACGGGCTCGACATCACCGCGGGCGTCAGCGTGCATCACCTCACGCTGAACGAGCTGGACGTGGCCGATTACCGCACCTTCTTCAAGCTGACGCCCCCACTGCGCTCGGAGGACGACCGGGTGGCCGCCGTGGAGGCGCTGCGGACCGGCCTCATCGACATCCTCTGCTCCTGGCACACGCCCCAGGACGAGGAGAGCAAGCGGCTTCCCTTCGAGGAGGCGGCGGCGGGCGCGGTGGGGCTCGAGACGCTCCTGCCCGCGGCGCTTCGGCTCTACCACGCGGGCGCGCTCAATCTGCCCGAGCTCTTCCGCGCCATGGCGCTGAACCCGGCGCGGCGTCTCGGCCTCCCGTCCGGCCGTCTTTCGCCCCGCGCGCCGGCGGACCTCGTGCTCTTCGATCCCGACGCACCCTTCGTGCTGGATCGCTGGACCATGCGCTCGAAGTCCAAGAACACGCCCTTCGACGGGGCGCGGCTCCAGGGCCGCGTGCTCGGCACCTGGGTAGCCGGCCGGCGCGTTCACGGAGGGGACGGCTGATGCCGGCGGCGGAAAGCGGCGCGGCGGTGCTCGCCCTCTGGGCGGCGCTCGGCTACCTGCTGGGGTCCGTTCCCTTCGGCGTGCTCCTGACCCAGGCGCTCGGCCTCGGCGATCTGCGCCGGATCGGGTCGGGCAACATCGGGGCGACGAACGTGCTGCGCACCGGCAACAAGGCGGCCGCGGCGGCCACCCTCCTTCTCGACGGCGGGAAGGGGGCGGCGGCGGTGCTGCTCGCCCGCGCCTTCGCGGCCGAGGACGCGGCGCAGTTCGCGGGGCTCGCGGCCTTCCTCGGGCACTGTTACCCCGTCTGGCTCGGGTTCCGGGGCGGCAAGGGCGTGGCGACCTTCCTCGGCCTCGCACTGGCGCTCGCCTGGCCCGTGGGGGTGGCGTGCTGCCTGACCTGGCTCGCCACCGCCGCGATCGGCCGCATCTCCTCGCTGGCCGCGCTCGTCGCGGCGGCGAGCGCGGTGCCCTGGGCGCTACTCCTCGGCCGGGGCGAGATCGCCGTGCTGGGCGTCGCCCTGGCGGTCGTCGTCTTCTGGCGCCACCGCGCCAACATCGCGCGGCTGCGCGCGGGGACGGAACCGCGGATCGGGCAGAAGGGCTAACCCGTACGGTCCAGCAAGCCGCGGATGGCCGTGGCGGTTTCGGCGGGATGGGTGAGCGGCGCCATGTGCCCCGCCCCCGGGATCACGGCCTGCGCCGCCTCCGGGAGACGCGCGGCGAGGCGCGCGCAGATCGCGCGGATGTAGGCGTTGGTCTCCGCGCCTTCCACGAGAAGCGCCGGGACGGAGAGCCGATCCATCGCGCCCAAGGCGACGAGGCGGCCCGGATCCTCCATCACCGCCCGGCTTCCGGCCTCGACCACCGGCATCCGCGCGGCGATCTGCGCGCGCGCCGCGTCCGACAGCGCCTCCCAGGGCCGCCCCGCCCCCCAGATCGACGTGAAGAGTCGCCCGGCCTCCGGCCAGTCGCCGCGGGCCACGGCCGCGTCGTAGGGCGCCAGCTTCGCGTCATGCGCGGCCATGAGGTCCGGGCAGTCCGCGGCGAGCACCGAGAAGAAGACGGGCTCGATCATGGTGACGGAGCGCGCCAGCTCCGGCCGCTCGCAGGCGAGGCGCAGCGCCACCGTGCCGCCGAACGAATGGCCGATCAGGTCCACCGGTCCGGTGCCGGCCAGGTCGGCGGCGATGGCCACGGCGCGGGCCTGCACCTCGCCCCCGTCCCAGGGCCCGCTCTCTCCATGGCCCGGCAGGTCGAACGCCGTCATGGAAAGGGCGTCTGACAGGTGGCCTGCCATCCCCTCCAGCATCCCGGCATGGCCGAGCGCGCAATGGATCAGAATCGCCGGCCGCGGCCCCTCGCCCCAACGGCGGACGAAGACGGAGGCGCCCCCCGCCCGCTCGATCCCCATCAGAGCTTGCCGGCGAGATGCAGGTCGAGGTCTTCCAGCCGGTCCTGGCCCCAGAACCGCTCCTCTCCCACGACGTAGAAGGGCGCGCCGAAGACGCCGGCGGCCACGGCGTCCTCCAGGTTGGTGGCGTAGGTCTCCGCACCGGCCAGAAGCCCCTTGTCGGCGAGGGCGGAATCGAAGCCAGCCCGTTCCAGGCAATCGCGGATCACCGCGTCCTCGGCGATGTCGCGCTCCTCAGCCCAGCAGGCGGCGAGGAGGTTCCGCACCAGCGCGCCGACGTCGCCCGCGCCGTCCTTCTGCGCGGTGATCACGGCGTAGGACGAGGGCGCCGGGTTGGTCGGGAAATGCGCGGGCTGAAGGTTGATCGGCATGCCGCGCTTCGCCGCCTGGCGGCGAAGCTCCTGAAGGCGGTAGGCCTGCCGGGAGGGATGGCGCTCGGCGGGGGGCGTGCCGCCCGTCCGCCGGAACAGCGCCAGGATGTCGAAGGGCTTGTAGCGGATATCGGCGCCGTGCGACTCCGCGATGCGCTCCAGCCGGTCGCCCGCGAGATAGGCGAAAGGCGAGATCGTGGAGACGTAGTAATCGATCGTCGGCATGGCGGGCTCCCCCTCCCGGGCAAGGTTTGCGCGACCCTATGCCCGTGCTAAGCGGTGTCAACGTCACGAATCCGTCATGCGCGCCACCGCCGGAGTCCTCCCATGCCCAACGTCATCGAACCGAAGCTGATTTCGGGGAACGCCAACCTTCCGCTCGCCCGCGCGATCGCGCGGCGCATGTCGATGCATCGCGGCATGAACGTGGGGCTCGTCGATGCGCGGGTCGAACGCTTCAACGACCAGGAGATCTTCGTCGAGGTGTTCGAGAACGTCCGCGGCGAGGACATGTTCATCAT
>CAZPCU010000162.1:0-5127 GCA_964585075.1 uncultured Rhodobacterales bacterium | reverse complement strand
AGGCGCTGTCGGCGAGCGTGAAGATGTAGCCGCCGTGGCAGATGTCGTGCCCGTTGAGGTGGTGGTCCTGCACCTCGAAGCTCAGCGTCGCGGTGCCGGGGCCGACGTCGTCCAGCGACATGCCCAGCCACTTCGACGCCCGGTCGTTCGCCCACATCGCCTCGGCGCTGCGCCGTGCCCGTTCCTCCGGCGTCATCCCGTCCCCCTCCGCGGATCGCGGGCACCCTGCACAAAACCGACCGGCCGGTCAAGAGTGTTGATTTCCGCCGCGTGCGCCCTCATGCTCGCCGCGACATCCGGAGGAGGATTCCCATGCTCGCACCCGAAAGCTACGCCGCAGGCCGCTGGGTCGCGCCCGGCGCTGAGGCCCGCCCGATTCTCGGCCCCGTGGACGGCCGGCAGATCGCCCGCGCCGGCGGCGCCGATCTCGACTTCCAGGCGATGATCGACTGGGCCACGGCGACCGGCGGCCCTGCGCTCCGCGCCATGACGTTCCACGAGCGCGCGAAGATGCTGAAGGCGCTCGCCACCCATCTGAACGAGCGGAAGGAAGAGCTTTACGCCCTCAACCCGCTCACCGGCGCCACCCGCCGCGACGGCGCGGTGGACATCGACGGCGGCATCGGCACGATGTTCGTCTTCGCCTCCAAGGGCCGGCGCGAGATGCCCGACGGGCATGTCTATCTCGACGGCGCGGTGGAGCAGCTTTCGAAAGGCGGCAGTTTCCTGGGCCAGCACGTCGCCGTGCCGCTTCGGGGCGTCGCGGTACAGATCAACGCCTTCAACTTCCCGGTCTGGGGCATGCTGGAGAAGCTCGCGCCGACGCTTCTGGCGGGCATGCCCGCCATCGTGAAGCCCGCGACGCAGACCTGCTACCTGACCGAGGCGTGCTTCCGCATGATCGTCGAGTCGGGCCTGCTGCCGGAAGGCGCGGTGCAGCTCGTCATCGGCGGCACCGGCGACCTGCTGGATCGGCTGGGCCCGCAGGACGTGGTGAGCTTCACCGGCTCCGCGGACACGGCGGTGAAGCTGCGGTCCAATCCCAACCTGATCCGCCGGTCGGTGCGCTTCCACGCCGAGCAGGACAGCCTCAACGCCTCGATCCTCGGCCCCGACGCCGCGCCCGGCACGCCCGAGTTCGACCTGTTCGTGAAGGAGGCGGCGAACGAGATCACCACAAAGGCGGGGCAGAAATGCACGGCCACGCGCCGGATCATCGTGCCCGAGGCACAGCTCGACGCGGTGGCCGAGGCTCTCTCCGAGCGGCTCGGCAAGACCACGGTGGGCGACCCGGCCGCCGAGGGCGTGCGCATGGGCGCGCTGGCCTCCGCCGACCAGAAGGCCGACGTGCTGGAGAAGATCGGCGCCTTCGCCCACGAGGTGGAGCGCGTCTGCGGCGACCCGGAGCAGTTCGAGCTCTCCGGCGCCACGCAGGAGGGCGCGTTCCTGCCGCCCATGCTCTTCCGCTGCCCGGATCCGGATTCGGCCTCCGCCGTGCATGCGGTGGAAGCCTTCGGCCCGGTCTCCACGCTCCTGCCCTACCGCGACATCGCCCATGCCGCGGCGCTCGCCAATCGCGGGGAAGGCTCGCTCGTGGCCTCGGTCATCACCCATGACCCGGAGGTCGCGCGGGAGATCACGCTCGAATCGGCGGCATGGCACGGGCGGCTCTACTTCAACGATCGCGACTCGATGAAGGAATCCACCGGTCATGGCTCGCCGCTTCCGCACATGGTCCATGGCGGGCCGGGGCGCGCGGGCGGGGGCGAGGAGCTCGGCGGCGTGCGCGGTGTGCTCCACTACATGCAGCGCACCGCGGTGCAGGGCAGCCCCGACATCCTCACCGCCATCGGCGGGCAGTGGGTCCGTGGCGCGGCGGAGAAGACGGGGCCGGCCCATCCCTTCCAGCGGAGCTTCGACGAGCTCGAGATCGGCGAGACCATCCACACCGAAGAGCGCGAGGTCACGCTCGAGGACATCGAGCATTTCGCCGAGTTCACCGGCGATACCTTCTACGCTCACATGGACGAGGCGGCGGCGCGGGCGAACCCGTTCTTCCCCGGCCGCGTTGCGCACGGCTACCTGCTTCTGTCCTTCGCGGCGGGCCTCTTCGTCCAGCCCGATCCCGGCCCGGTGCTCGCCAACACCGGGCTCAACGCGCTCTCGTTCCAGAAGCCGGTGAGCCCGGGAGACCGCGTGAAGGTGCGCCTGACATGCAAGCGCAAGACCCGCCGGACCGACGACTACGGCGAGGTCGCCTGGGACGTGGCGATGACCAACCAGGAGGGCGAGCAGGTCGCCAGCTACGAGCTTCTCACGATGGTTTCCCATTCGCGCTGATCCGGGGTAGAGCGCGGGGATGGATCCGCTCGCCCCCGTCATCGCCGCGCTCCACGCCGAGGGCCGCCCGCGCGTCTGGTCGCTCGTCATCACCGTCTTCGGCGACAGCGTCCAGCCGCGGGGCGGAAGCATCGCCACGGTGCGCCTTCAGCGGCTCCTGGAGCGCGTCGGCGTCACCTCCGGCACGCTGCGCACCGCGCTATCCCGGCTGCGCCGCGACGGCTGGGTGGAGGCCGAGCGGGACGGGCGGCACAGCCGCTACCGGCTGAGCGCCGAGGGCCTCGCCCGCTTCGCGCCCGCGACCGCGCGCATCTACGCCCCGCCCTCCGATGCGCCCGTCGCGGAATGGACGCTGTGCCAGGGATGCGAAGAGGCGGGTTTCCCGGTGGCGCCGGGGCTCAGGCTCCTGCCCGGCCCACCGCCCGAGGGGGCCGCGCTCGCCGTCACCGGCCGGCTGGCCGCGCTCGCACCCGCGGCGCGCGAGGCGCTCCTGCCGCCCGAGCAGCAGGCCGCGATCGCGGCGCTTCTCGCGGACATCGCGGCGCTGGACGGGCAGGGCCTCGCGCCGCTCGACGCCGCGGCGGCGCGCACGCTTCTCATCCACCGCTGGCGGCGGCTGGTGCTGCGCTGGCCCGAGCCCCCGGCGGAGTTGCTTCCCGAGGCGCTCAGGCCCCGGGGCGCGGCGAGCCCGCGGGCCGCCGTGGCGCGGCTCTACCATGCGCTCACCCCGGCCGCCGAGGCCTGGTTCGACGGCGGCGGGGACGACATGCCGCCCATGCCGCCCGCCGCGCCCGCGCTGTCGATGCGCTTCGGGGGGACGCCCGAGTCTTGATTTACGCGGCGAAGGGCGCAAGTCTTCGGCAGATGAACTCGTTCACGCCCCTGCCAGCCGCCGGCGCGCCCGACCGCATCGCCTTCGACCGCGCCGAACTGAGCGTGATCCTGTCGCTCTACGGCCGCATGGTGGCCGCCGGGGAATGGCGCGACTACGGAATCTCCACGCTGCGGGAGGCCGCGATCTTCTCCGTCTTCCGGCGGACGGCCGAGCATCCGCTCTACCGGATCGAGAAGCGCCCGAAGCTCAGGAACCGGCAGGGCCAGTACGCGGTGATCGGCATGGACGGGCGCATTCTGAAGCGCGGGCACGACCTCAAGACGGTGCTCCGGGTGCTCGAGCGCAAGCTCATCCGGGCGGTGGAGTAGCGCCCGCGTTCAGGCGCCGGCGCGACGTCACGGACCCGTCGCCCTGCGCCTCGATCCGGGCGATCGCCTGTCCGAGCGGCTCGAAGGCCACGGCCATGTCACGGGCGTTGGCGTGGAGGAGCGTCTCAGGGTCCGCCACCCAGGCCACATGCCCTTTCCAGAACAGCAGGTCGCCGCGCCGGAGCGGCGCGTCTTTCCCGAGCGGCGCGCCCAGCGCCGCCTCCTGCATGTCGCTGTCGCCGGGGCAGGCGATGCCGCAGGCGGTGCAGGCGATCTGCACGAGGCCGGAACAGTCGATCCCGAAGGCCGAGTTCCCGCCCCAGAGATAGGGCGTGCCCAGCAGCCGGGCGGCGACGGCGACCGGGTCGGCCTCGGGCGCGTCGAGCGGCGCGAGATGGCAGGACGGAACGAAGCCCCCGGGCGTCTCGGAGAAGCGCCCGGAGACGGCCGTGACGGCGACGCGCGCGCCGAGGCTGAGCGCCCTCCGCTCGCGCCGCTTCATGTCGGGCGCCGGGTAGAGATGGGTGGCCCGCGCCGCGACCCTGTGCGTCGGCCGCGCCGGCGCGCCCAGCGCGTCCTCCGCGACGTATCCCACGTAGCCGTCCTTCGACGCCTGGACGAAGGCCCAGCCGTCCCGGCGCTCGTAGACCCTGACCGCCTCGCCGTGGAGAAGCTGCCTGTCCCGCGCGCCCGCCGGTGCGGCGAGGAGGTCCGCCAGCCCCGCGGTCACCGAGGCCGGTTCGCCCTCGACGAAGCGCGGCGCGGCCACCCGGCCCGCCAGATGCGCGGCCGCCACGCGCGCGTTGGCCGGGGTCGTGCGGCGATCGTTCAAAGGCCGAGCGCGCCGGGCAGCGCGTCGAAAAGCGCCCGCGCCCCTTGCCCGGCGCCGCCGCGGGGTCGCCCCGGCGCGGGCTTTGGCTGCCAGCCGTAGATGTCGAAATGCGCGTAGGCTCCGGCCTGCTCCACGAAGCGGCGCAGGAAGAGCGCCGCCGTGATGGACCCCGCGAACCCGCCCGAGGGCGCATTGTCGAGATCGGCGATGCCGGGCTCGATCATCGCCTCGTAGGGCTCGTGGAAGGGCATCCGCCAGACCGGGTCGGCGAGGCGCGCGCCGGCCGCCGAGAGGGCGTCGGCCAGGGCGTCGGAGCCGGTGTAGAAGGGCGCGAGGTCGGGGCCCACCGCCACCCGGGCCGCCCCGGTGAGCGTGGCCATGGACACGATCAGGCCGGGGGCCGCCTCGTCGGCCAGCGCCAGCGCGTCGGCCAGCACCAACCGGCCCTCCGCGTCGGTGTTGTTGATCTCCACCGTCAGGCCCTTGCGCGAGGTCAGGATGTCGCCCGGACGCATGGCGTGGCCCGCCACGGCGTTCTCCACCGCCGGGATCAGAACCCGGAGCCTGACCGGCCAGCCGGCATCCATGATCGCCTGCGCGAGACCGAGCACCGTGGCCGCGCCGCCCATGTCCTTCTTCATGAGCGCCATGCCCTGCGAGGGCTTCAGGTTGAGCCCGCCCGTGTCGAAGCAGACGCCCTTGCCGACCAGGGTGAGGCGCGGCCCCGCGTCGCCCCAGGACATGTCGAGGAG
>CAZPCU010000161.1:0-5131 GCA_964585075.1 uncultured Rhodobacterales bacterium | reverse complement strand
CGGACGGCGAGGTGAACGACATCGCCGCGATGCAGGCGGTGCTGGCGGAATGGGCGGAGACGAACCCGGGGCGCGTGGAGCGCGCCGGCCTGATAATCGGTTTCGGCTACGACGACGCGCAACTCGCCGAACAGCGCCACCCCACCCGCGACGAGCTCGACGCCATCTCGACCGAGCTGCCGGTGATCGTGATCCACCAGTCCGGGCACATCGCCACCGTGAACTCCGCCGCGCTGGAGATCGCCGGCATCACCGCCGACACGCCGGACCCGACGGGCGGCGTGATCCGGCGCCACGAGGGCGGCGAGGAACCGAACGGCGTGCTGGAGGAGGTCGCCTTCTTCGGGGCGCTGCTCTCGCTCGTCCGTGATCTCGACGAGGACAGCGGGCGCGTGATCTTCCGGTCGGGCGCGGAGCTCTCGGCGAGCTACGGCTACACCACCGCGCAGGAAGGCCGGGCAAGCCCGTCCACCACGCGCTTGATCCAGCAGGTGGCGACCGAAGAGGGGATCGACATCGACGTGGTGGTCTATCCCGACGTGCTGATGGACCGCGATTTCATCGCCCGGACCGCCTCGGCGGACTACACCGATCGCGTGCGGGTGGGCGGCGCGAAGCTCACGATCGACGGCTCGCCCCAGGGGTTCACCGCCTACCGTGACAGGCCCTACTACCGCCCGCCCTCGCATCTGCGGGCGGGATACCGCGGCTACACGGCGGCCAGCGACGACCAGGTGTTCGACGCGATCGACTGGGCCTTCGAGAACGGGATCCAGATCCTAACCCACTCGAACGGCGAGGGGGCGAGCGACATCCTCATCGCCGCGATCGAGACCGCGACCGAGGCGCACGGACCGGGCGACCGCCGGCCGGTGCTGATTCACGGCCAGTTCCTGCGCGAGGACCAGGTGGATTCCTTCAACCGCCTCGGCGTGTTCCCCTCGCTCTTCCCGATGCACACCTTCTACTGGGGCGACTGGCACCGCGAGCGCACGGTCGGCCCGGCCGCGGCCGACAACATCTCGCCCACGGGCTGGGTGCGACAGCGCGGGATGATGTTCTCCTCGCACCACGACGCGCCGGTGGCCTTCCCGGATTCCATGCGCATCCTCGACGCCACCGTGACGCGGCGCTCGCGCTCGGGCGACATCATCGGCCCGGACCATCGGGTGGACGTGATGACGGCGCTCAAGGCGATGACGATCTGGCCGGCCTACCAGCATTTCGAGGAGGACCGGAAAGGCTCCATCGCGCCGGGCAAGCTGGCCGATCTCGTGATCCTCTCGGAGGATCCCACCGCCGTGGATCCCGAAACGCTGGACCGGCTCACCGTCGCCGCGACGATCAAGGAGGGCGAGACGATCTACGAGGCCACCGCCGACGAGACGCGGCTGCGCTACCGCCCCGCGCGCGATGGCCACGATCCCTTCGCCGAGATGCTGCGACGCGCCGCCGTGACGATGGAGGCGCAGGGCGGCGCGCCCGCGCAGCGCCGCTTCGCGCGGCTCGCGGCGGAGGGCCCGCACAGCGGCGCCTGCGTGGCCGGCACATTCGGCGCGGCGCTCATGGCCGGGGTCGAGCGCTGAACGCGCCTGTTGCCGCCCCTGCCGGGCTGGGCTAAGCCCGTGCCGGTCAACGGGCAGGGAGCGCGGCGATGCGCGTCTTCGTCACCGGCACCGCCGGCTTCATCGGCTTCCATCTCGCGCGGCTTCTGCTGGAGGAGGGCGTCGCCGTCCACGGGCTGGACGGGCTGACCGACTACTACGACGTCGCGCTGAAGCGTCGGCGCCACGAGATCCTCTCCGCCATGGAGGGCTTCACCGCCACCGAGGCGATGCTGGAGGACGCCGGGGCGCTCGACGCCGCCGTGGACGGCTTCGCGCCCGACGTGATCGTCCATCTCGCCGCGCAGGCGGGGGTGCGCTACAGCCTCGAGAACCCGCGCGCCTACGTGGACGCGAACCTCACCGGCACCTTCAACGTGATGGAGGCCGCGCGGCGGCACGGGGTGCGCCACCTGATGATGGCTTCCACCTCGTCGGTCTACGGCGCCAACACCGAGGTGCCCTACGCCGAGACGCAGAAGGCCGACACCCAGCTCACGCTCTACGCGGCGACGAAGAAGGCCACGGAAAGCATGGGCCACGCCTACGCACATCTCTGGAACATTCCCACCACCATGTTCCGCTTCTTCACCGTCTACGGGCCGTGGGGCCGGCCGGACATGGCCTATTTCAAGTTCACCCGCGCGATGCTCGAGGGCCGGCCCATCGACGTCTTCAATCATGGCGAGATGTGGCGCGACTTCACCTATGTGGACGATCTCGTGCGGGGCATCCGGCTGCTGATGGACGTGCCGCCCGCGCGGCCTTCGGGCCCCGAGGCCGTTCCCGAGGGCGACAGCCTCTCGCCCGTGGCGCCATTCCGGATCGTCAACATCGGCAATTCCACGAGCGTCAAGCTCACCGACATGATCGACGCGCTGGAAGCGGCGCTCGGTGTCAAGGCCGAGCGGAACTTCATGGAGATGCAGCCGGGCGACGTGCCGGCCACCTGGGCGGACGCCTCGCTCCTCCGCCGCCTCACCGGCTACGCGCCCGAGACCGATCTCGCGGAGGGGCTGGCCCGCTTCGTGGCGTGGTACCGCGACTACTACAAGGTCTGAGCGGGCCGGTGAACACGGGCTTCCTCATTCTCTCGAAGATCGGCTGGGCGCTCATCCGCCCCGACACGCTCCTCATCCTCGGCATCGCGCTCACCTTCCTCGCGGCGCTCCGCGGGCGGCTTCGCGCCGCGCGGGCCTGGGGCGGGATCACCCTCGCCGCGGCGCTCGCCATCGCCGTGCTGCCGGTGGGGCACTGGGCGCTCCGGCCGCTCGAGGCGCGCTACCCGCCCGCGCCCACGCTCGAGGCCGTGGACGGGATCGTCGTGCTGGGCGGGGCGGAGATGGCCGGCATGACGCGCCTCACCGGTCTGCCCCAGACCGACGAGGGCGGCGAGCGATTCGCGGAGGCGGCTGTGCTCGCCCGGCGCTTTCCCGACGCGCCGCTCATCTTCACCGGCGGCAGCGGGGCGCTCCGCGACATCGGTCAGGTGAGCGACGCGCAGGCGAGCGTGGCACGCGCCTTCTTCCTGCGCCACGGGATCGCGCCCGGCCGCATCCTGCTCGAGACCGCCTCGCGCAACACGGCCGAGAACGCGGCGATGAGCCTCTCTCTCGCCGAGCCCGCACCGGGCGCGCGCTGGGTGCTCGTGACGTCGGCCTGGCACATGCCGCGCGCCATGCGCAGCTTCGCCCGCGCCGGCTGGCCCGAGATGACGGCCTGGCCGGTGGATCACCGGGCCGCGCCGCAGCCGCGGCTCCTGTCATGGGATTTCGCGCGGCAGCTCGAACTCCTCGGCCTCGCCATGCGCGAACGCGTGGGCCTTCTCGCCTACGGGATCACCGGGCGCTGAGCGGCCCGGTCTTCCCGCCTCGCATGCCGGTTCTCAGGCCGCGCCGTAGCCGCCCGCCGTCGGCGTCACGACGACGACCGCGTCGCCCTCGCCCACCTTCGTCTGGTCGGCGGCGCGCAGCTCTTCCACCCGGCCGTCCGCGCGGTGAACCTCCGTGCGCCCGACGCGCCCCGCGCCGCCACCCTTGAGGCCCTGCGGCGGGCGGCTGCGGTGCGACGACAGGATCGCGAGTTCCATGGGCTCCAGGAAGCGGATGCGCCGGGTGGTGCCGTCGCCCGCGCGCCAGCGTCCCTCGCCGCCCGAGCCCTCGTCGATGCCGAAGCGCTCCAGCAGGACGGGGTAACGCAGCTCCAGGATCTCGGGATCGGTGAGCCGCGAATTCGTCATGTGGACATGCACCCCCGAGGTGCCCGCGAAGCCCGTTCCGTCATTGCGCACGCCCGCGGGGCTGCCCGAGCAGATGGTCTCGTAATACTGTTGGCGATCGTTGCCGAAGGTGAGGTTGTTCATCGTCCCCTGGCTGTTCGCCATCGCGCCGAGCGCCCCGAAAAGCGCGTTGGTGACGTGCTGACTGGTCTCGACGTTGCCGGCGACCACCGCGGCCGGGTAGCGAGGCGAGAGCATGGAGCCCTCGGGGATGACGATCCTGACCGGGCGCAGGCAGCCCGCGTTCATCGGGATCGGCGCCTCCACCATCACGCGGAAGACGTAGAGCACGGCGGCCCGCGTCACCGGCTCGGGCGCGTTGAAGTTGTTGGCCTGCGCCTCGGACGTGCCGGTGAAATCGACGGTCGCCTCGTGGCGCTCCCTGTCCACGGTGATCTTCACGCGGATCACCTGGCCGGTGTCGGTGGGATACTCGTATTCGCCGTCCGAAAGCCGCCCGATCACGCGGGCCACCTCGGCCGCCGCGTTGTCCTGCACATGGTCCATGTAGGCCTGCACGACCTCCAGCCCGAACTGGTCGATCATGTGCCGCAGCTCCGCCGCGCCGCGGGCGTTCGCGGCGACCTGCGCCTTCAGGTCGGCGACGTTCTGATCGGGGTTGCGCGCGGGCCAGGCATGGTCGGTCAGCACCTTGCGAACCTCCGCGTCGCGGAAGCGGCCGGCCTCCACGAGCCGGAAATTGTCGATGAGCACGCCCTCCTCGTCCACCGTGGTGGCCAGCGGCGTCATCGATCCCGGCGCCACGCCGCCCACGTCCGCGTGATGCCCGCGCGAGGCCACCCAGAAGAGGATCTCCTGCTCCTCGTCGTCGAAGACCGGCGTGACAACCGTGATATCCGGCAGATGGGTGCCGCCGTTGTAGGGCGCGTTCAGCGCGAAGACGTCGCCCGGCCGCACCTCGCCCGCATTGAGGCGGATGATCGTCTCCACCGAGCGGTCCATGGAGCCGAGATGCACCGGCATGTGCGGGGCGTTGGCCACCAGCGCGCCGTCGGCGTCGAACACCGCGCAGGAGAAATCCAGCCGCTCCTTGATGTTGACCGAGCGCGCCGTCTTCTGAAGCGCGACGCCCATCTGCTCGGCGATGTTCATGAAGAGGTTGTTGAACACCTCGAGCAGCACCGGATCGGCCTCGGTGCCCACGGCATGCTCGCGCGGCGCGGCTTCGACGCGCGTCATCAGGATATGGTCGCGCGCCGTCACCTCGGCGCGCCAGCCGGGTTCCACC
>CAZPCU010000160.1:0-5146 GCA_964585075.1 uncultured Rhodobacterales bacterium | reverse complement strand
TCGGGACGAGTTCCTCCGGCGCGAGGGCGATCCCCGTCTCCTCCGCGAACTCCCGGCGCGCGGCGGCGTCGAGCGTCTCGCCGGGTTCCGCCCCGCCTCCGAACAGGCTCCAGAAGCCGGCGCCCGCCACATGCGGCAGGTCGTCGCGGAGCTGCAGAAGCTCCCGGCCGAGCGTATCCCGGGCCCGCACCAGCGCGCCCTGCCAGAGCTCTTTCTCGGGCAGCGGGCCCACGTCGCGGAAGGCGAGGGTCACTTGCGTCTCCGGTGCTCGTCGAGGCGCGGCATGATCTCCACGAAGTTGCAGGGCCGGTGGCGGTAGTCGAGTTGCGGCCCCAGGATCTCGTCCCAGGCGTCCCGGCAGGCCGAGGGGCTGCCCGGAAGCGCGAAGAGATAGGTGCCGCCCGCTACGCCCGCCGTGGCGCGGCTCTGCACGGCGGAGGTGCCGATCTTGCCGAGGGAGACCATGGTGAAGACGGTGCCGAAGGCGTCGATCTCCTTCTCGTAGACGTCGCGGTGCGCCTCTACCGTCACGTCGCGCCCCGTGAGACCGGTGCCGCCGGTGGAGATCGCCACGTCCACGTTCGCGTCCTCGACCCATTCGCGGAGCTTTCCGGCGATCAGGGCGCGCTCGTCGGGCAGGATGGCGCGGGCCGCGAGCCTGTGGCCGGCGGCCTCCAGCCGCTCGACCAGCGTGTCGCCCGAGCGATCGTCCTCGGGCGTGCGCGTGTCCGAGACGGTGAGAACGGCGATGCGAACGGGAACGAACTCCCGGGTTTCGTCGATCCGGCTCATGAGCGTGCAGCCTCCCATCCAATGCGCAGCGCGAGCGCGCCGAAGAGCGTTGCGGCGATCCCGCGCACCCCGCGTTCGAGCCCCGGGCTCGTGGCGAGGCGCCGGCCGAGCCGCCCGGCGAAGACCCCGACGATCCCGTTCACCGCGAACCCGCCCGCCGCCAGCACCGCGCCGAAGGCGAGGAACTGCGGGAGGACCGGGCCGGCCGGGTCCACGAATTGCGGCACGAAGGCGAGGATGAAGAGGATCACCTTGGGGTTGGAAAGATTGACGACCAGCCCGTCGCGGAAGGCCCGCGCGGGGTGTGCGGGCGGCGCGGCGCCGTGGCCGAGCGGCTCCGCCAGCGTTCGCCAGGCGAGCCAGAGTAGATAGGCCGCGCCGAGCCACCGGATCGCGCCGAACAGCCACGGAAAGGCCGCGACGAGCGCGCCGAGGCCGAGCCCCGCAAGCGCCACGTGAACCATCGTCCCGCTCGAGATTCCCGCCGAGGCGGCGAGCGCCGGGCGCGGCCCGCCCTTCATGCCCTGGGCGAGGCAGAAGAGCATGTCGGCCCCGGGCGTGAGGTTCAGCGCGAGCGCCGCGGGCAGGAAGACGAGGAGAACCAGCGGATCGGGCATCACGCCGCGCCCTTCAGGCGGGCCTGAAGCTCCAGGAGATCCGCCCAGGCCTCGCGCTTGGCCTGGGGATTGCGCAGGAGGTAGGCCGGGTGGACCATGGGCAGGACGGGCAGGCCGAGCGCCTCGTCCCAGTGACCGCGCAGCCGGGTGATGCCGGATCGCCCGAGCAGGGCCTGGCAGCTTGCGTTGCCCATCAGCACGAGGACGCGCGGCCGGGCGAGCTCCACGTGCCGGCGCAGGAAGGGCAGGAGCATCGCGATCTCCTGTGCCGTCGGGGTCCGGTTCTGCGGCGGCCGCCAGGGCAGGACGTTGGTGATGTAGACGGCGCGCTCGGTCGCCTCGGCGTCCCGCGCGATCCCGATCGCCGCGAGCATCCGGTCGAGCAACTGGCCGGCGCGCCCGACGAAGGGGCGGCCTTCCCGGTCCTCGTCCCGGCCCGGCGCCTCGCCCACGATCATGACCGGCGCGCCGGGCACGCCGTCGGCGAAGACGAGGTGGCGCGCGCCGCGGCGCAGCTCGCAATGCGGATAGGCGGCCATGGCGGCCTTCAGGGCCTCGAGGCTCTGCGCCCGCGCGGCGGCGGCTTCCGCCTCGGCGACCGGGTCGGCCTCGGGCGCGGGCGCGGCGGGCGCCGCGGCGGCCACCGCCGGGGCGAGTGCACGGGCGGGCGTCGGCTCGGCCGCCTCGAAGCGGTTCACCGGCGCGTCCCGGATGGCCTCGGTGGCGCCGAGCTCCAGCTGCCATTCCAGCGCGGCGCGCGCCGCGTGCCAATCGAGACCCGACTCCATGCCGCGATACTATGGGGCGCCGCCGGGCTCCGCCAGCCCCGCGGGCGGGTTCAGGGGCGCGGCGCGGCGGCGCGGCGCAGGCGGTCGTTGATGGCCCGGCCGAGCCCCTCGTCAGGGACGGGCGCCACGGCGATGGGCCGGCCCTCGGCGTCGAGGGCGTGGAGATGGCCGAACAGGTTGGCCGCCGCCTCGGCGAGATCCCCGGACGCGGAGAGGGTGAGATCGCCGGAGACGTCGCCGAAGCCGAGCAGCGCCTCGCCCGGCCGCCGCTCCGTCGCGTTCAGGCGCACCGGCGCGCGAGGCGCGTAATGCGAGGCGAGCTGCCCCGGCGCGGCGGGCCTGTCGCCCGCCGCCGCCCCGGCGGGCGCGAGCGCGCGGCCGAGCACGGCCTCCACCGCCTCTGCGGGCACCCCGCCGGGCCGCAGGAGAGCCGGCGCCCCGGCGAGGCTCACGATCGTGCTTTCCACGCCGACGGGGCAGGGGCCGCCGTCGATCACCGCCTCGATCCGCCCGCCGAGACTGGCGAGCACATGCGCCGCCGTCGTCGGGCTGATCCGCCCAGACGGGTTCGCCGAGGGCGCGGCGAGCGGCCCGCCGAAGGCGCGGAGCGCGGCGCGGGCCACCGGATGGGCCGGCACGCGGAGCGCGACCGTGGGCAGATCCGCGGTGACGAGGGGCGAGAGATCGTGCCCCGGCCGCAAGGGCAGCACCAGCGTCAGCGGCCCGGGCCAGAACGCCTCGGCGAGCCGCGCCGCCTCCCTGGGCCATTCGGCGAGCGCGCGCGCCGCCGCCGCGTCCGGCAGATGCACGATGAGAGGGTTGAACCGCGGCCGCTCCTTCGCCGCGAAGATGCGGGCCACGGCGCGGCCCTGGCGGGCGTCCGCGGCGAGGCCATAGACCGTCTCGGTGGGCAGCGCCACCAGCCCGCCCGCGCGCCAGATCTCGGCGGCGCGGGCGATGCCCCGCGCGTCGGGCGGCAACAGCTCGGTCTCGATCTCGGGCATCCGTGACGCGGCGTTTCGGGTTGAGGCGCGCGCCGATTTCCGTAACGTCGCGCGCGTTGCGGGGCGCCGGGCGGGATACACCCGCCTCCGCCCGCTGCCAAGCCTCAGCCACGGAGCGCGCCATGCCCTACACCGCCCCCACCCGCGACATCGCGTTCATTCTCGAGCACGTGGCGGGCTTCGACCGGGTGGCCGCGACGCCGCGCTTCGCCGAGGCCACGCCCGACGTGGTGCGCGCCATGCTGGAGGAGGCGGGGCGGATCTGCGAGGAGGTGGTCCACCCGCTGCGGAGGGCGGGAGACGAGACACCGGCGCGGCTGGAAAACGGCGTCGTCCGGATGCCGCCCGGCTACGCCGAGGGCTACCGCGCCATCGCCGAGGGCGGGTTCCTCGCCATCTCCGCACCGCCGGAGCATGGCGGCCTCGGGCTTCCCTTCGCGCTCACCACGGCCGTCAACGAGATGATGTCGGGCGCGGCGCTCGCCACGCAGCTCACGCCGCTCATGGCGCAGGGGCAGATCGAGGCGCTCGAGCATCACGCCGAGGACTGGATCAAGGCGCTCTACATCCCGCGGCTCGCGAGCGGCGACTGGACGGCGACGATGAACCTCACCGAGCCGCAGGCGGGATCGGACGTGGGCGCGCTCACCACGCGGGCCGAGCCCAACGGCGATGGCACCTACGCGATAACCGGCCAGAAGATCTACATCACCGGCGGCGACAACGACTTCGCCGGGAACGTGAGCCACCTCGTCCTCGCGCGGCTGCCCGACGGCGCGCCGGGCACGAAGGGCATCAGCCTCTTCCTCGTGCCGAAGCTCCTGCCGGACGAGGCGGGCCGGCCGGGCACGCCGAACAGGCTGCGCGTCGTCAGCCTCGAGAAGAAGCTCGGACTGCATGCGAGCCCCACCTGCGTGATGTCCTACGAGGGCGCGACGGGCTGGCTCGTGGGCGCGCCGCACCAGGGCATGCGCTGCATGTTCACGATGATGAACAACGCCCGCGTGGGCGTCGGGATGCAGGGGCTCGGCGCAGGGGAGGGCGCCTTCCAGCACGCGCTCGCCTACGCGCTCGAGCGCCGCCAGGGGCGAAGCCCGCTGGCCGACGGCAAGGGCGCCATCGTCGATCATGCCGACGTTCGGCGGATGCTCGCCACGGCCCGCGCCGATCTCTACGCGGCGCGGGCGATCGGGCTTTCCTGCGCGGTGGCGATCGACATGGCCCAGGCCACGGGCGACGCCGCATGGGACGCCCGCGCGGCGTTCCTCACGCCCGTCGCCAAGGCGTTCTGCACCGAGACCGGCATCGCCGTGGCCGACACGGGGATCCAGGTGCATGGCGGAATGGGCGTCATCGAGGAGGCGGGCGCGGCGCAATACTGGCGCGACGTGCGTGTCACCTCGATCTACGAGGGCACGAACGGCATCCAGGCGATGGACCTCGCTGGCCGCAAGCTCGCCGACGGGGGCGAGGCGGCGCAGGCCCTGCTCGACGAGATGGAAGCGGAGGCCGAGGCGGCGCGGGGCCGCGCGCCCGACCTCGCCGAGGCGGTCTGGCAGGCCGCGGAGACGCTCCGCGAGGCGACGGAGGCGCTGGTCGCCAACGGCGACCTGAACGACCGGTTCGGCGGCGCCGCGCCCTATCTGCGGGGCGTCGCCCGCGTGCTCGGCGGGCATTTCCACCTCAAGGCGGCGCTGGCCGAGGGGCTCTCGGGGCCGCGCACGGCGCTCGCCCGGGTCTACATGCGCCGGCTCCTGCCCGAGCATGCGGCACGGCTGGCCGAGGCGCGCGAGGGCGCGGCGGACCTCTACGCGCTTTCGCCCGAGGATCTCGCGGCGTGATGGACGGCGGCGCGGGCATCCGCACCCCTTGGGAGGCGCCGCCCGCGCCGGGCGAGGCGGTGGAGGTGGCGGAAGGCGTGCTCTGGCTGCGCCTGCCGCTGCCG
>CAZPCU010000159.1:0-5150 GCA_964585075.1 uncultured Rhodobacterales bacterium | reverse complement strand
GCGCTCACCCGGATGATCTCGGCCGTCTTCCGGCGCGGCGGGGACGTCTCCTTCGTGGTCGAGGAACTCAAGGCCGTGTTCGACCCCCGCGGCGGCGCCTGGCAGAACGGGAAATACATCCCCTCTATCCTCGCGGCGATCGGCGGCGCGATCGAGCGGCACATGATCGCCATCGGCTTCCTGGAGGGCGAGGGCAAGGGGCTCAAGTCCGACCCGACCGCGCAGGTCGTCGGGCTGGAGAACGGCCCCCGCGGCCCGGCCTGCCCCTCCTGCGGGCAATACGAGATGCGCATGATGGAAGGCTGTCTCACCTGCGCGAGCTGCGGCTATTCCAAGTGCAGCTGAGGCGCGGGGATCAATCCTCGCGCTCGGTCGTGAAGGTCAGCGGGTAGCCCTTCGAGAGCCCCGCCTCGTTCGCCTGGGCGGTCTTCGTCTCGGCGACCTCCCTCGTGAAGACGGCGACGACGCAGGCGCCCTGCCGGTGGGCGGCGAGCATGACGAGGCTGGCTTCGTCCTCGCTCATCCGGAAGACGCGCTTCAGCACCGACACGACGAACTCGCGCGGCGTGTAGTCGTCGTTGAGAAGGATCACCTTCCAGAGCTTCGGGCGTTCCGTCCTGGCGGCGCGCCGCGTCTTCGGGAGAGTCACGATGTCGGCCATTCCCCGGCACCTCCCCGGTCTCGAATCGCCCTGGCAGGATAGCGCACCGCGATGGCGCGGCGGCATCGGATGCTGCGGCGCGGACCGCGGAGGGCCGCGCTCAGGCCTCCCAGGTGATCCGCCCGCCGGCCACGGTAAGGGCGGCGCGCGCGGTGTCGAGCGCCTCGGGGGCCATCGCCTCGAGGTCGTGGTCCATCACGGCGACGTCGGCGAGGAAGCCTTCCCGGAGCCGCCCCTTGCGATCCTCGGCGAATTCTACCCATGCGTTGTCGAAGGTGTAGGAGCGCAGGGCGTCCATGAGGCTCTGGCGCTGGTCCGTCCAGGGCGGCGGCATGTCGATCGGCGCGGCGGCCGCCTTCACGCTGTCCATCACGTCCACCTGGATCACCGGCCAGTCGGTGGAGAAGCAGACGCGCGCCCCCGTCTCCCGGATCGACTGCCAGGCGAAGGCCATCGGGATCTGGTCGGGGTGGAGCACCTCGTCGAGCCCGTGTTCGGGGAAGATGCGGCCGCGCGGCGCGTGGCCGGGCTGGATCGAGGCGACGACGCCGAGCGCGGCGAAGCGCGGCAGATCGTCGGGGTGGAGCACCTCGATATGCTCGACCCGGTGGCGGCTGTCGCGCACGCCGTTCGCGCGCCGCGCCGCCTCGTAGCCGTCGAGCGTGCGGCGGATGGCGAGATCGCCGATCGCGTGGGTGGCGATCTGGAGGCCCATCGCGTCTATCCGCAGGCAGGCCTCGGTGAAGTGATCCGGCCCGAAGACGGGATCGCCGACGTGGTTCGTGCCCGGGTAGGGGCGCAGCATCAGCGCCGTGCGGCTTTCCATCACCCCGTCCATGAACATCTTCACGCGGTTGGTCCACACCCAGTCCCCGGCGAAGCGGCGGCGCATCTCTTCGGCCTCTTCCAGCCGGTCGAGCGGATCGAAGCTCTTGAGGTGGAAGGGCACCTCGGTGCGGCAGAGCAGCTTGCCGTCGGCTTCGAGCTCGGTCAGCAGCTCGGCGGTGTAGAAATTCCCGTCCATGTTGTGGAGCCCGGTGATGCCGTGGCTGGCGCAGTGGGCGAGCCCGCGGGCGATGGCGGCCTTGTCGCGCGCGCGGTCGGCGGGGCCCGGCGCGGGCACCGGGTCGGCCCCGGTGACGAGGCCCTCCATGTCGCGCCCGCCGTGGCGGGTATGGCGCAGGACGGGCTTGTAGGCGCCGGGCTCGCGCAGCTCTCCGGTCGCCGTGCCGTCGGGCGCCATCACGATCTCCGAGCCCGCGTCCGTCTCGCCGCCATGGAGGATGCCGCCGAGCTCCAGCGCCTTCGTGTTGGCCCAGATCGTGTGATGGTCGGCGGCGAACATGGCGAAGGGACGGTCGGGCAGCACGCGGTCCAGGTCCTGCCGGGTGGTCTGCCGGCCGGGCCCGAGGATGTCGTAGGCGGCCATCACGGCGAACACCACGCGGTCGTCGCTCCGCGCGGCCTCCGCGCGCACGGCCTCGGTGAGCGCGTCGATCCCCTCCACACCGTAGAGGTTCAGGTAGTCGAGCTCCACCGAGCCCCCGAAGAGATGGACATGGCTGTCTATGAAGCCTGGCAGAACCGTCGCGCCCTGGGCGTCGAAGACCCGCGTTCCCGGCCCGGCGAGGCCGCGGATTTCCCCGGTCGTCCCGACCGCGGCGATGATGCCGCCGGTGAGCGCCAGCGCCTCGGCGCGGGGCCTCTCGGCGTCGAAGGTCAGAAGATTGCCGTTCAGGATGACGAGATCGGGCGCGGCGGCCATGCGGGCACTCCGTTGGTCGAAGGGTGGCGGGGGCGCGCGGGGCGCGCCCCGCGCGGGGATCACTTGAGCAGGTCGGTCCAGATCGCGCGATAGATCTGCTGCGATTCCGGCGGGCAGATCCTGGAGTCGACCCCGGCCGAGACGAACTCCTCCGGCACGACGACCTCGGGCGCGGTGGCCATGACCTCGTCCATGTATGCCTCGGAGCCCGCGATGCCGTTGGCGTAGCGCGCGAAGTTCGAGATCATGGCGGCGTGCTCGGGCTCCATGATGAAGTTCATGAAGGTCTTGGCCTCCTCGACGTTCTGTGCGTCGGCGAGGATCGCCACGTTGTCGGACCAGACCGGGTAGCCCGTCACCGGGTAGCCGAAGGCGATATCGGGGTTCTGCAGCCGCGCGCGCAGCGAGGCGCCGTTCCAGTTGATGCCTGCGGCGATGTCCTCGTCGGCGAACTTCTCCACCGTGCCGTAGTCGATGGACAGCCAGTGCGGCTTGGCCTCCATCAGCAGGTCGCGCACTTCGCGCAGCGTCTCGCGGTCGTCCGTGCACTGCTCGCCGCCGACGTAGTAGATGGCGATGGACATGACGTCCATCATCTCGGGAATGACGTTGATCTTGCCCCGGAGCTCCTCGGGCGGCTCGAGAAAGATCGCGGCGGTGTCGATGTCGCCGTCATAGACGGAGGTGTTCACCGTCATGCCCACGGTGCCCCACTGCCACGGCACGGTGTAGTTGCGGCCCGGGTCGAAATCCACGTCCACCCAGCGCGGCTCCATGTTCTCGAAGTTCTCCATCTCGTTGGGCTTCGCCTCGAGCAGGAGGTCCTCCTGGATGTAGATGGGCACGTAGGTGCCAGAGGGCACGACGATGTCGAAGCCGTGCCCGCCCGCCTTGATCTTGGCGAGGGCGGTGTCGTTACTGTCGTAGTCGGTGATCGTCACGTCGATGCCGGTTTCGGCCTCGAACTTCTCGATCAGCTCCGGGCTGGTGTAGTTGCCCCAGTTGTAGATGTTGAGCTCCTGCGCGAGCGCCGGCCCGGCGAAGGCGAGCGCCGCCGTGGTCGTCAGCAGTCTTTTCATCTTTCATACCTCCTTGGTCACTTCCTGCTTCGGCTGAGGAAGAAGAACGCCATCACCAGCATGACCGACACCGCGAGGAGCGCCGTCGAGATCGCGTTGATCTCGGGCGTGACCACGCGGCGGAGCTGGCCCAGCATGTAGGTGGGCAGCGTGTCCTGCCCGGCGGACTTGACGAACTCGGTGATCACCACGTCGTCGAGCGATATGACGAAGGCCAGCATCGCGCCGGCCAGGATGCCAGGCCAGAGCTGCGGCAGCGTCACCCGCCGGAACACCTGCCAGGGCGTCGCGTAGAGATCGGCCGCCGCCTGTTCCAGCGTGAGGTCCATCCCCTGGAGCCGCGCCCGGATCGGCAGGAAGGCGAAGGGGATGCAGAAGGCGGTGTGCGCGATGATGAGATACCAGAGCCCGGTGTAGCCCGTGGCCACCTTGATCATGGCGAAGAAGATCAGCAGCGCGACGGCGGTGACGATCTCGGGCACCATGAGCGGCTGGTTCACGAGCGCGAAGACCAGCGTCTGCCCGCGCCAGGGCTTCGTGCGGGTGGTGGCCAGCGCCGCGCCCACCGCCGCGGAGGTCGCGATGAGGGACGCGGCGGTGGCGATCACGACCGAGCGGATCGTGGCCGCCTGAACCTGCTCGTTCTCGAGCGCCGAGGCATACCAGCGCAGCGAGAAGCCCTCCCACAGCGCGATGGATGTGCCGGCGTTGAAGGAGAAGACGACGAGGAGCACGATCGGCAGGTAGAGCAGCACGAAGCACAGCGCCGCCACCGCGGTGAAGCCCGGCTGCCGGGTGACGTCGAAGCCCCGCCGCCTAGCCATGCCCGCGCACCCCCTCGCGCCCGGCCGCGCGCACGTAGAAGATGAGCGCCACCATGACGATGGCGAGCAGCGTGAGCGCCAGCGCCGCGCCCAGCGGCCAGTTCCGGCCCTGCCCGAACTGGAGCTCGATGAAGTTGCCGAGCATCATGTTCTTGCCGCCGCCGAGGACGCGCGGCGTCACGTAGGCGCCGAGGCAGGGCACGAAGACGAGGATGGACCCGGCCACGACGCCCGGCTTCACCAGCGGGAAGATGATCCGCCGCAGCACCTGAAGCCGCGTGGCGTAGAGATCGTAACCGGCCTCCACCAGCGAGAAGTCCAGCCGCTCCATCGAGGCGTAGATGGGCAGCACCATCAGCGGCAGGTAGACGTAGACCATCCCCACCAGAACAGCGAACTCGGTGAAGAGCATCTGGATCGGCTCGTCGATGATCCCGGCCCAGAGCAGCAGCGTGTTCACCGTGCCCTCGTTCCGGATGAGCTCCATGATGGCGAAGGTGCGGATCAGGAGGTTCGTCCAGAACGGGATGATGATGAGCAGCATCCAGAAATCCCGCGTGCCGCGCCGGCGGGTGGCGATGAAATAGGCCGTGGGGAAGCCGAAGATCAGCGCGAGAAGCGTCGTCAGCAGCGAGAGCTTGATCGAGCGCCAGAAGATCGAGAGATGCGCGTCGGCGAAGGCGAGCTCCTCGGTGAAGAAGTCGCGCTCCAGGACGACGTTCATCCACGCCTCGGTGGAAAACTCCCACACGACCCCGCCGTAATCCCCGGGGACAGGAAGGAATAGACGAGAACGATCAGCAGCGGGCCGGAGGCCGCGA
>CAZPCU010000158.1:0-5152 GCA_964585075.1 uncultured Rhodobacterales bacterium | reverse complement strand
CACCACGTCCACCGCGCCTTCGGCGAGGCTCGCGAAGGGCCGCCCGGTCGCCTGCCCGGAGAGATCCACGGTGAGGTCCGGCGCGCGTTCGGCCAGGAAGGACAGGAAGTCCGGCAGCCAGTGATAGCGGCTGTAGGTCGCCTGCCCGAGCCGCACCAGCCGCCGGTCCCCGGCATGCTCCGCGGCGATCTCGCGCTCGATGCGGGCCAGTTCGCCGAGGCTGCGCGCCGCGAAGTCCCTGAGCCGCTCGCCCTCGGGCGTAAGGTGCAGCCGCCCGCCCGCGCCGCGGCGCGTGAGCGGCGCGCCGAGGCGTCGCTCGGCCTCCCGCAGGCGGTGGGAGACGGCTGATTGCGTGACCGCAAGCCGCGCCGCGGTGGCGGTGAGCGTGCCTGTCTCGGCCAGCGTGTCGAGCACGGCGAGGTGGTTGAGGTTGAGGCGCGGCAGCATGGAGGGCATTAAATCAGTTCAAGCCAGGGATGAAAATTCGGAATTTTTCTCGGCTCCGGATCTTCCGTAAGGCGGGGCCATGTCCCACGCCACGCTCGAGTCCTCGCCGCTCTCCCGCCCGGCCGCCGCCACCGCCGCGGTCGTCGCGGCCTCGGTCGGTTTCGGGCTCGTTCCGCTCTTCGCGCGCGAGCTTCAGGCGGCAGGCATCGCGGATGTCGCCATCGCCTTCTACCGATTCGGCTTCACGGCGCTTCTGCTTCTGCCGCTCCTGCCCCGCGCGCCGGAAAAGCGCCGGCCGGCGCTCGCCATGGGCGCGACCGGACTTCTCGTGAGTCTCGGCTGGCTCGGGTATCTCGACGCGCTGCGCACGCTCCCCGTGGCCTCCGCGGGGGTCGTGTACATGAGCTATCCCCTCTTCGCGCTGCTCTTCGGTTTCCTGCTCACCGGCGTGCGGTCCGGCTGGCGCGGCTGGCTGGCGGGCGCGATGATTCTCGCCGGCGCGATGGTGCTCGCCGATGGCGGCGGGCTCGCCGGGGCGACGCCCGCCTCCCTCGCCAAGGCGCTCGCCGCGCCTCTGACCTTCGGCCTCGCGATCGTGATCTTCACCAATGTCGTGCACGGGCTCACATCGGCGGAGCGGCTGGTCTGCGCCGCCATCGGCTCGGTGCTGGGCATGACGCCGCTCCTCGCGGCGACCCCGGCGGCGGCCTTCCTGCCCGCAGACGCGGCGGCCTGGGCTCTGATCGCGGCCATGGCGCTCGTCACGGCACTGCTGCCGCAGCTCGTCTACATGGCCGCCGCCCCGCGGGTGGGGCCGGGGCGCGCGGCCGCGGCCGGGAGCGTGGAGCTTCCCACCATGATCGCCATTGGCGCGCTCGCCTTCGGCGAGGCGCTCGGCCCGCGCGAGATCGCGTCCGCGGCCCTCGTCCTCGCCGCGATCCTCGTCGCGCCCGCGGTGCGGCCGGGGCAGGCGGGACTGACCGGGCGCAAGCGCCTTTTCGGGCTATGAGCCTTCGGGCCGAAGCACGGTGACGCCCACCGCCCCGGCCCGGGCCAGGTCTGGGTCGAGCGACATGGTCACGTATTCGCCGCGCCGCCAGAGCTGGCCCAGGTCGTCGTAGTGCCGGGACAGGAAGTGCCCGGACTGGCCGGTCGAGATGATGAAGACCGAGCTGTCGGGGTCCGCGAAATCGTAGACGCCCCGGTAGCCCGCGCCATGCACGTTGAGGAAGGGATCCGGGTCCCGGCCCGAGGTGAGGCCCCGCATCAACGTGTTGTCGCCGCCGCTGGTGGACTGGCGGATGTTCACGAAATAGCGCAAGAGCGGCACATCGCCCAGCGCCTGATGGTCGTGGGTGGCCTGGTGCGCGTCGCCCCAGCGCAGCGATTCGAGCTGCGTGCCGTAGCGTTCCGAGATCCAGACCAGCGCGTCGTCGAGGGCGAGCCGCGCGATGTCGGTGCAGCTTTCCCGGGCTGTGGACTGGCGGATGTCGCACCAGGCGCTCGCCCCGTCCACGTCGCGGAAGACGCGCTCTATGAAGAGCGGCTCCACGTGGCTGAACTCGTCCGCGAGCGGCCCGAGATCGTCCCGGATCAGGCGGTCCTGAAGCGCGCGGAGCCAGGCGGCGTAGATGAGCGGCTCGGGGAGGTGCTCGTTCATCTCGCCGTTCCACTCCGCGAGCAGGAGAAGCGCGCGCTGGCGCAGGCGCTCGGGCGTGCCCTCGGGCGCGGCCTCTCCGGTGAACCAGAGATCGCCCCCGATGAGCGGCAGGAGCGAGCGCGCTGTGAAGCTCACCGTGTCGAGCTGCGCCTCGATGAAGCTGTCGCGGGTGTGCACCTCGCGGCTCTGCATCAGCCGCTGCCAGCGGAACACGCGCTGCGTGTCTCCCCAGAGATGGGAGACGTGCAGCGGGAAGGGGCGTTCCAGGAGCTTGTTGTTGGTGTTGCCGACGATGCCGCCGCGGGGCGCGATGAACTCCGGATTCGCGGTCGCCGGGAAGCGGCCCTGCCAGCGGTTCTCGGGGCGGTAGCCGAAGACGGGGAGCCGCCCGCGGCTCTGATGCGCGTCGTCCCGACGGGGCATCGCCCCGATCAGCTTGAGCGCGATCGTTTCGGAATCCACGAGCGTGAGGTTCTGTGCGGGCGCGACGTAATACTCCACCGCCTCGAGGGCCTCCTCGACGGATCCCGCATACATGAGCGCGATGGCCGCGCGCATGGTGGTGTCCTCGGGATCGAGCGCCGTCCAGGAAAGCGCGGCGACGTGGCCGGGCGGGGTGACGGTGGCGAGGTCGTACTGCGTGCCGGGCAGGATGGGCCCGTTCGCGCTTTCGCGGAGCGTGATGGTGACGGGCGCCTCGCCCGCGACGTCCACGATGGCGCGGCGCGTCTCGAAGGGCTCCCAGCCCTCCGGCGTGCGATACTCCGTCTCGTCGGCGGGGTTCAGCTCCTCCAGCAGGATGTCCTGGTCGTCGAGATAGGCGGTGGTGAGGCCCCAGCCGAGCGAGGCGCTCCGCCCCGAAAGCACCGCGGGAATGCCGGGGATGGTGCCGCCGATGACCCCGCCCGAGGAGAGCTCGAGCCGCGCCAGATACCAGATCGTCGGCGCGGAGAAGCCGAGATGCGGATCGTTGGCCAGAAGCGTGCCGCCCGCCGCCGAGCGCGAGGGCGCCGCGGCCCAGGCGTTCGAGGCCCCCGCGAATCCGCGCTCCGGCACCGGCGAGAGCGGATCCCGCGGCCGGCGCCTGGGCGCCTCGGCGAAGCGGCGAAGCCCGGGCACGAGGCTCGCGTAGTCGGGCAGGGCGGCGATCCCCTGGCCCGGCACGTCGGGCAGGATGTCGGCGAGCCGTCCGGGCCGGTCCTCTAGCGCCAGCGAGACCCGCGCGCGCAGCACCTCCGCGCTCAGATGGCCCGAGAGCTGGAGCGCCATGAGCTTCACCATGGCGATGGAATCCGCGGGCCGCCAGGGCGCGATCGGCTGGTCGAAGACGAAGAGTTCCGGCGCACCGCGCCCGAGGCTGTCGCGGTTGATCTCCTCGAGCCGCGCGTTCACCCCCGCCGCGTAAGCCTCGAGCGCGGCGCGCGTGCGCGCGTCCTGCGCCGCGACGGAGGACTGCGCGCTGCGGTAGAGGCCGAGCCGCCGGATCAGCGTGTCGATCTCGAGCGTGCGCCGCCCGAAGACCTCCGAAAGCCGGCCCTGCACGGTGCGGCGCATGGTGATCATCTGCCAGAGCCGGTCCTGGGCGTGGGCGTAGCCCAGCCCGAAGAAGACGTCCGCGTCGGCCTGGCCGAAGACGTGCGGCACGTTGGCCGTGTCGCGCACGATTTCCACGGGCGCCGCGACGCCCTGCACCGTCAGGGCCCTGTCGTAGTCCGGAAGCGAGCGCGAGGCGAGGTAGTAGACGACCGCCACGGCGAGCACGACGAGCAGCACGAGCGCGCCCGCGATCCGCAGAAGCCACCTGAAGAGAGCCGTCATCGCCGTCTCCTTCCGCCCTTGTCATCCCCGCCCCGGCGGGAGAGAAACCGGGGAAGCCGCTCATGGCAAGACGGACGTAAGGGAGGACGCATGGCGAAGCTCGCATTTCTCGGACTGGGTGTCATGGGCTTTCCCATGGCCGGGCATCTCGCGGCGGCGGGACATTCCGTCACGGTCTACAACCGCACGGCCTCCAAGGCGGAGGACTGGGTCGCGAAACACGGCGGCGACCGCGCACCCACCCCGCGCGAGGCGGCGGCGGGCGCGGAGTTCGTGATGGCCTGCGTCGGCAATGACGACGATCTGCGGGCGGTCTGCACGGGCGCGGACGGCGCCTTCGCGGGTATGGAGGCGGGCGCCATATTCGTGGACCATACCACCGTCTCCGCGCGGGTGACCCGGGAGCTTCACGGTCTCGCGCGGCAGGCCGGCCTCGGCTTCGTGGACGCGCCCATCTCGGGCGGCCAGGCGGGGGCCGAGAACGGGCAGCTTTCGGTCATGTGCGGCGGCGCGGAGGACGTCTACGCCCGCGCCGAGCCGGTGATCGCGGCCTACGCGAAGCTCTGCCGCCGGATCGGCGGGCCGGGTGCGGGGCAGATGACCAAGATGTGCAACCAGATCGCCATCGCGGGGCTCGTGCAGGCGCTGTCCGAGGCGGTGAACTTCGCGGACAAGGCGGGGCTCGACGGGGAGAAGGTGTTCGAGGTCATCAGCCAGGGCGCGGCCGGCTCGTGGCAGATGGCGAACCGCGCGGAGACGATGCTCGCCGACGATTTCGATTTCGGCTTCGCCGTGGACTGGATGCGCAAGGATCTCGGAATCTGTCTCGACACCGGCGACGAGATCGGCGCGGCGCTGCCGGTGACGGCGCTGGTGGACCAGTTCTACAAGGACGTGCAGGCGCTCGGCGGCGGGCGCTGGGACACGTCCTCGCTGGTGCGGCGGCTCCGGGCGTTCGACGGGCGCTGACGCGCGAAACGCGAAAAATCTTCGATCGAAGATTTTTCGAAGGGCCGCCATTCCTTTCCCGGGCGAATTTTCGGTCGAAAATTCGCCCGGCCCTTTCAGGCGAAAAGGTCCGCGAAGCGGCCTCGGTAGAGCGCCGAGAGTTCCGGGAGCGGCGCTTCCGAGCCGCCCATCCGCACCGTGTCGCCGGTGAAACGGCCGACGGCGCGGATCGCAACGCCCGCGCGCCCCGCCGCGATCATCAGCGCCTCGGCCTGGTCG
>CAZPCU010000157.1:0-5209 GCA_964585075.1 uncultured Rhodobacterales bacterium | reverse complement strand
GCTGGCGCGACTACCGGATCATCGTGCAGCGAATATACGCGACGATGGAGAACGCCGTCCTCGTCGCCTTGCCCATGTTCGTGTTCATGGGGCTCATGCTCGACCAGTCGGGGCTCGCCGAGAAACTGATGCGCTCCTTCTCCGAGACGCTCGGGCGCGTGGGCGGCGGGCTCGCCATGGCGGTCGTGCTGATCGGCATCCTGCTCGCCGCCTCCACCGGCATCGTGGGCGCGTCGGTGGTGCTCCTGGCCACGATCTCGCTCCCGATCATGCTCGAGGCCGGCTACGACCGCCGCCTCGCCGCGGGCGTGGTGGCCGCCTCCGGGACGCTCGGCATCCTGATCCCGCCCTCGATCATGCTGATCATCATGGCCGACCAGCTCTCGCTGTCGGTGGGCGAGCTCTTCATGGGCGCCATCGTGCCCGGGCTTCTCCTCGGGTTTTCCTATCTGCTCTACGTCATCATCGTCGTGGCGATCCGTCCGGCCCTCGCGCCTAAGCCGCAGAACGTGAAGCCTTTCTCGGGCCGGCTCGTGCTCGACACCTTCCTCGCCGTGCTGCCGCCCGTGGCGCTGATCCTCGCCGTGCTCGGCTCGATCTTCTTCGGCATCGCGACGCCCACCGAGGCGTCGGGCATCGGCGCGCTGGGCGCGACGCTGCTCGCGCTTCTCAACGGCAGGCTCAACCTCCAGGTTCTCTGGAAGGTGGCCGTGCGCACGACGCTGACCACGGCCTTCATCTTCGGCATCTTCCTCGGCGCGACCGCCTTCGCGCTCGTGATGCGCGGGCTGGGCGGCGACCAGATGATCGAGCGGGCGCTCACCAGCATTCCCTTCGGGCCCACGGGGATCGCCCTCACGGTGCTCTTCTTCGCCTTCCTCGCCGGGTTCTTCCTCGACTGGCTCGAGATCACCCTGATCTTCCTGCCGCTGGTGGGGCCCGTGATCGTCGCCCTCGGTTTCGACCCGGTCTGGTTCGTCGTCGTGTTCGCCGTGGCGCTCCAGACCTCCTTCATCACGCCGCCGGTGGGCTTCTCGCTGTTCTACCTGAAGGGCGCGGCGCCGCCGCAGATCACCACCGGCGACATCTACAGCGGCGTCATTCCCTTCGTCCTCATCCAGCTCGCGGTGGTGCTGGCCATGGTCTTCATGCCCTCCCTCGTGACCTGGCTGCCGACCGCGGTCTACGACTGAGCGAGGCGGACGGGACACGGAGGCCGCAGGGATGGCCGAGGCTTCAGGCGAGACATCGCGCGATTTCGGGAGCTACGACTTCATCGTCGTCGGTGCGGGCTCGGCGGGCTGCGTGCTCGCCAACCGGCTGAGCGCGGATCCCCGAAGCCGCGTGCTCCTCCTCGAGGCGGGCGGGAGCGACCGCAGGCTCTGGGTGCACGTCCCCGTGGGCTACCTCTACGCGATGGGAAACCCGAGCCTCGACTGGTGCCTGAAGACGGAGCCTGAGGCGGGGCTGAACGGCCGGGCGCTCAACTACCCGCGGGGCAAGGTGCTGGGCGGCTGCTCCTCGATCAACGGCATGATCTACATGCGCGGGCAGGCGCGGGACTACGATCTCTGGCGGCAGATGGGCAACCCAGGCTGGGGCTGGGAGGACGTGTTGCCCCATTTCAGGCGCTCCGAGCGGCACCACGCCGGTGGCGACGAGGTGCATGGCGGGGAGGGGGAGCTTCTGGTCGAGGAACAGCGGCTGCACTGGCCGATCCTCGACGCCGTGGTGCGCGCGGCGGGCGAACTCGGCATTCCCGAGACATCGGACTTCAATCGCGGCGACAACGAGGGCGTGGGCTATTTCCCGGTGAACCAGCGCCGCGGGGTCCGCTGGAACGCGCGCAAGGCGTTCCTCGACCCGGCGAAGGGGCGGGCGAACCTGCGGGTGGTCACCGGCGCGGAAGTCTCCCGCATCCTTTTCGAGGGGCGTCGGGCCGCGGGCGTCGCCTTCCGCCGGGGCGGGGCGCCCTGCCACGCCGCCGCGGGCGGGGAGGTGGTTCTCGCCGCAGGGGCGATCGGCACGCCGAAGCTGCTGGAGCTGTCCGGCGTCGGCCGGCCCGAGATCCTGTCGGAGAACGGCATCGAGACGCGGCACGCGCTGCCGGGCGTGGGCGAGAACCTCGCCGATCACCTCCAGATCCGGACGGTCTTCGCGGTGCAGGGCGCGCGCACGCTGAACGACCTCTACGCGAGCCCGCTCGGGCGGCTCCGGATCGCGGCGGAATACGCGCTGCGCCGCTCCGGCCCGATGGCGATGGCGCCGAGCCAGCTCGGCATCTTCACCCGCTCCTCGCCCGAGCACGAGACGCCCAACATCGAGTATCACGTCCAGCCGCTCTCGCTCGATGCCTTCGGGGAGCCGCTGCACCGATTCCCTGCGCTCACCGTCTCGGTCTGCAACCTGCGCCCCCAGAGCCGCGGCAGCAGCCACATCTCCGGCCCGGATCCCTCCGCACCGCCGAGGATCCGGCCCAACTACCTGTCCGCGGAGGCGGATCGCCAGGTCGCGGTGGCGAGCATCCGGCACGCGCGGCGGCTGATGGCCACCGAGGCGATGCGCCCCTTCGCGCCGGAAGAGCGCCTGCCCGGGCCGGACGTGACCGGCGATTCGGATCTCATGCGCGCGGCGGGCGACATTTCCACGACGATCTTCCATCCCGTCTCGACCGCGCGGATGGGCACGGATCCGGGCGCCGTCGTCGCGCCCGATCTCGCGGTGCACGGGCTGGGCGGGCTCTCCGTGGCCGACGCGTCGGTCATGCCGGCGATCACCTCGGGAAACACCCACGCGCCGGTGACGATGATCGCGGAGAAGGCGGCGGACATGATCCTGGCCCGGGCGGCCGGCCGCAGGGGCTAGCACGACCGGCGGCGCGGGGCAGGGGGCGCGTCAGTGCGCGGTCGGCCCGCGCTTGATCTCGCCGTGGTCGAGCACCGGCGCGGCGTCGAGATCGGCCGCGTTCAGCATCGAGGCCACCCGTTCGAGCGCGGCCACGATCATCGCCTGTTCCCAGTCCTCGAGCGCCTCGAAGGCCTTGACGTATTGCTGCTGGAGCGGGTCCGGCGCGCGTTCGATCACGTCTCGCCCGGCCTCGCTCAGCACGACGTTCGTCTGCCGCCGGTCGGTCTCGGAGCGCTCGCGCCGGACCATGCCCTTGGCGGCGAGCCGGTCGAGCAGGGTGGAGATCGTGGCCTGGCTCACGCCCATCTGGGCCGAGATCTGCTTCGGCGTGACGCTGCCATGAGCCGACACGATCTGGAGCACGCGGATCTGCACCGGGGTGAGGCCGGAGACGCGCGCGAGCTCGCGCCCGTAGAGTTCCGTCGCGCGCAGGATGCGGCGCAGGGCGATCAGGCTCGTGTCGGTGCGGTCCACGTCGGGCCCCATCGGCTGGTGAAACGTCATGGTTCTGTCATCCTCCGTCCGGTTGGACAAGATGTCGTTAATTAGCCTAATTAAATGAATCCCCGCGAATTTCCAAGGCCCGGACCGCATCTGCCGCGCGAATGCCGAGATGGGCGAACGGTATGGACGTTGGAAATCAGAGACTTGCAGGGCGAAGCAACAAATTTGCTTAGCTTAGTTGATTTTCTCGCGTTCATCGATATATCTAACGGCAACGCAGCAACGAGGGAGCAGACCCGTGAACCAGATCCGCCCCATCGTCGCGTCGAAGCCCGGCGCGATCACATTCCGCAAGCCGATGCCGCAGGACGGCGCCGCGGTCTGGGAGCTCGTCTCGGCCTGCAAGCCGCTCGACGAGAACTCGATGTACTGCAATCTCATCCAGTGCGACCACTTCCGCGACACCTGCGTGGTGGCCGAGCGCGACGGCGAGATGCTGGGCTGGGTCTCGGGCTACGTTCTGCCCTACGACCCGGAAACGCTCTTCGTCTGGCAGGTGGCCGTCTCCGGGGCGGCCCGCGGAGAAGGGCTGGCCGGGCGGATGCTCTCGCATCTTCTCTCGCGCGACGAGGCGAAGGGTGTGACCCGCATCCAGACCACCATCACCCGCGACAACGACGCGAGCTGGGCGCTCTTCAAGCGCTTCGCCCGCAAGCAGGGCGCGGAGCTCGACGTGCAGGCGCACTACACCCGCGACACCCATTTCCGGGGCATCCACGCCACCGAGCACATGGTGACGATCCGGCTGCCCGAGGCGATGGAGCACGCGGCCTGAGCGCCGCGCCCCGCCGCCCGAGACATTCCCTTTCACGAACCGAGGACAACCTCATGACCGCTGACAAGTCAGCCGACAAAGCCATTTTCGCCCGACGCGAGTCGGAGGTGCGCAGCTATTGCCGCAGCTTCGACACGGTCTTCGCCTCCGCGAAGGGCGCGATCCTGACGGACACCGAGGGTCGGGACTACATCGACTTCCTGGCCGGGTGCTCGTCGCTCAACTACGGCCACAACGACCCCGACATGAAGGCCGCGCTGGTCGAGCATGTCGCCTCCGACGGCATCGCCCACGGGCTCGACATGTACTCCCGCGAGAAGGCGGCCTTCCTCGAGACCTTCGAACGGCTCGTGCTCGCGCCGCGCGGCATGGACCACAGGGTGATGATGACCGGCCCCACCGGCACCAACGCGGTGGAGGCGGCGATCAAGCTCGCCCGCAAGGTCACCGGGCGCACGGAAGTGGTGGCCTTCACCAACGGCTTCCACGGCATGACGCTGGGCGCGCTCGCGCTGACCGGCAACCGTTCCAAGCGCGCGGGCGCGGGCCAGCCGCTCTCGGGCGTCACCCACATGCCCTATGACGGCGCGCTCGGCGAGGACGTGGACACGCTCGACGTGATCGAGGCGATGATCGAGAACTCCTCGAGCGGCACCGACCTGCCCGCCGCCTTCGTGGTGGAGCCGGTGCAGGGCGAGGGCGGGCTCAACGCCGCCTCGGCCGCATGGCTGCAGGGACTCGAGAAGCTTGCCCGCAAGCACGGCATCCTGCTGATCGTGGACGACATCCAGGCCGGCATCGGCCGGGCGGGGGGCTTCTTCTCCATCGACGGGATGGGGATCGAGCCCGACATGATCACGCTCGCCAAGTCGCTGTCGGGCTTCGGCCTGCCCTTCGCGCTCACGCTTCTCAGGCCCGAGCACGACATCTGGAAGCCGGCCGAGCACAACGGCACCTTCCGGGGCAACACCCACGCCTTCGTCACCGCCCGCGTGGCGCTGGAGAAGTTCTGGGCCGACGACG
>CAZPCU010000156.1:0-5238 GCA_964585075.1 uncultured Rhodobacterales bacterium | reverse complement strand
GCGGGCGACCCGATGAAGGCCAAGCACCTCGAAAAGGCGCTCATGCAATTCGCCGAGGAAGGCGCCGCGAAGGTCTTCAAGCCGGCGATCGGCGCGGGTTTCATCGTCGGCGTGGTGGGCGCGCTCCAGTTCGACGTGCTGGCCAGCCGCATCGAGCTGGAATACGGGCTGCCGGTGCGCTTCGAGCCCAGCCAGTTCACCTCGGCGCGCTGGGTGGCCGGCGAGAAGCAGGCGATGGATCGCTTCGTGAACGCCAACAAGCAGCACATCGCCCACGACCACGACGGCGACACGGTCTATCTCACCCGCCTGCAATGGGACATCGACCGGGTGGAGCGCGACTACCCCGAGCTGCGCCTCACCGACACCAAGGAAATGCAGGTGTGACGCGGCAGAACCGGGTGCTCCCCACGGGCGAGATCGTGGCGTATCCCGGGCGCGGCGACATGATGGGAAACCGCGGCTGCCTGCATGACGCGGCGGGGCGGCTCGGCCAACGGCGCTGGATGCACCGGAACTGGGTCGCCTGCCGGCTGGACTTTCGCGGACGCAGGCGCAGGCTCATGGCGCCGGGGCGCTACACGGAACTCTTCTTCCTGGACGAGGCCACGGCGCTTGCGGCCGGTCACCGCCCATGCGGCGAGTGCCGCCGTGAAGATTATCTCAAATTCAAGAGGTTGTGGGCCTCTCCTCATGGGGATGACTCGCCCGCCGCCATGGACCTTCGGCTGCACCGCAACCGCGTGCGGCGGGCCCGATCGCAGGTCCGGCACGAGGCCGAGGCGGGCGCGCTGCCCGACGGCGCGTTCATCCTCGCCGACGGCGCGGCCTGGCTGGTGACGGGCGGGCGCCTGCTGCGCCACGGCTGCGCGGGCTACGACGCCTTGCGCCCCCGGCCCCGCGGTCCCGTCACGGTGCTGACGCCCCGCGCGACAGTCGCCGTGATCGGGCTACCGCCCGGCGCTGCACGGGAGCGCCGGGGCTTGAGGCGCCGCGCCCCGGGGCGCACTCTCTGCCCCATGATCCTCCGAACCTCTCCCGAGGGAACCGCGCCATGACCGCCCTCCGCTGGGGCGTGACGGCCACCGTGAAGGCGCCGCCGCGCGCGGTACTGGGCTTCGCTGCGCATCACCTCGAACTCGGCGCGCACCGCGTCTTCGTCTATCTCGACACCGAGGCGCCGGAGGCGGAAGCCCGGCTCGGCGCGCATCCGAAGGTCCGCGTCTTCCGAACGGACGACGACTGGTGGCAACGGCGCGGCGGCCGGCCCGAGGCGCACCAGGCGCGGCAGACGCGGAACCTCCGCCACGCGCTGAACCGGCGCGCCGAGCTCGACTGGCTCGCCCATATCGACGTGGACGAGTTTCTCTGGCCGCGCGCGGAACCCGTGGCGGAGACGCTCGCCGCCCTCCCCGCGGACTGCCTCTGCGCCCGCCTCCGCCCGATCGAGGCGCTCGCGGAGCCCGCGGGCGGCCCGCCCGTTCATTTCAAGGCGTTCCACCTCGACCGAACCGCGCGCCAGGCCGCCGCGCGGCGGGTCTTCCCGACCTGGGGCGCCGAGCTGCCCGGCGGCTTCCTGAGCCATGTGGCGGGCAAGCTCTTCCTGCGCACGGACCACGGGCTTCGCGCGCGCATCCACAACGCCTGGCTCGGCGAGGAGCAGAACCCCGGCGAGCGCCCCCTGCCCGGCATCGAGCTCTGCCACCTCCATGCCCCGGACTGGGAGACATGGATCGGCCACTACCGCTACCGGCTCGGCGCCGGGGCCTACCGGGCGGAGCTGAAGCCGCAGGCGGGGCCGGGCAGCCGGGGCCTGACGGTGCATGCGCTTCTCTCCGACATCGAGGCCGCCGAGGGGAAGCAGGGGCTCCGCGCCTTCTTCGAGGAGGTCTGCACGGCCACGCCCGAGCGGCGCGCCGCGCTGGAGCGCGAGGGGCTCCTGCGCCGCTGCGAGCTGGACCTCGACGCCAAGATCGCGCGCCAGTTTCCCTGATCGCCGCGGCGTGGCCCCGGCGCCACGCAAACGCGCAACGCGCGTTTCGCGCTTGGCCGGACGGCGCATTCGATTTATCTTCCTGAAAACTGGCTTTCAGGAATCGTGAATATGCGCCGGATGCCCGACATGCACGACGCCGAGCCCATCCCCGAGGCCGCGCGCGAAGAGATCGATCGCCTGCTCGCCTCGGGCGATCTCTTCCGCTACACCGCGCCCGCCGACGCGCCCGTGGCGCTTCTGGAGCGGGAGTTCGCGGCGCTGATGGGGGTGAACTACGCGCTCGCCGTCTCGTCCTGCTCGGCGGCGCTCTTCCTGTCGCTCAAGGCGCTCGGCCTGCCGCGCGACGCCCGCGTGCTGATCCCCGGCTTCACCTTCGCGGCGGTGCCCTCGGCGGTGGTGCATGCCGACTGCGTGCCCGTCCTGTGCGAGGTGGGCGAGGATTACCGCGTGGACCTCGCCGATTTCGAGGCGAAGCTCGCAGGCGCGGACGCGGTCGTCATCAGCCACATGCGCGGGCACACCTCGGACATGGACGCGATCATGGCGCTCTGCGACGCGCGGGGCCTGCCGGTGATCGAGGACGCGGCGCATTCCCTCGGCACCACCTGGCGCGGCCGCAAGATCGGCACGCTGGGCCGCGCGGGCTGCTTCAGCTTCCAGAGCTACAAGCTCGTGAACGCGGGCGAAGGCGGCATCCTCGTCACCGACGACGCCGACCTCGTCGCCCGCGCCGTGATCATGTCGGGCGCCTACGAGCACAACTGGAAGAAACATGCAGGGCTCGAGGACGCGTTCCGCCGCTGGCAGAACCGCCTGCCGCTCTACAACATGCGGATGTCGAACCTCTCGGCCGCGGTGATCCGCGCCCAGCTCGCCGAGATCCCGCGGCGGGTGCGGGACGGGCGCGCGAACCACGACTTCGTGGCCTCGCGGCTCGCGTCGAGCCCCTGGATCTCGGTGCCGGAAAAGCTCGGGCCCGAGGCGCGCGCGCCGGACTCCATCCAGTTCAACCTCGTCGGCCTCGACGACGACCAGACCCGCGGCTTCGCCGAGCAGGCCGGCGCGCGCGGCGTGAAGGTGCAGGTGTTCGGACTGTCCGAGGACAACGCCCGCGCCTTCTGGAACTGGCGCTTCCTGCCGGAGATGCCGGAACTGCCGAAGACCCGCGCGATGCTCATGCGCGCCTGCGACGTGCGCCTTCCGGCGCGGCTTTCGCGGGACGACTGCGCCGCCGTGGCGGAGGCGCTTCTCGATGCGGCGGCGGCCGTGGCCGCGCCGCCGCGCGCCTACGGCACCTGACGCCTCACTCGCCGAGCTTGTCGAGCTTCGACTGGAGCTGGGCGAGCTGGCGCTTGATCTCGTCGAGATCCTCGGACTCGCCGGGGCGGTCCTCGTCCTCGCGGGCGGGGCCGGACCAGTTGGCGCCCATGCCGCCGGCCATCGCCTTCAGGAACGCCTCCTGCTGCGCGCGCATGGCGTCGTAGCCGGGCATCGCCGACATCGGGTTCATCTTCTCCATGTTCTCCATCATCTTGGACTGCCCGTCGCGGAGCATCTCGAAGGACATGGCGAGGAACTGGGGCACCACGGACTGCGCCGAGGTGGTGTAGCTGCGCACGAGGTCCGTCAGCACGTTGATGGGCAGCACGCTCTCACCCTTCGATTCGTGCTCGGCGATGATCTGGAGAAGATACTGCCGGGTGAGGTCGTCGCCCGATTTCAGGTCAATGATCTGCACCTCGCGGCCCGCGCGGATGAAGCCGGCGATGTCCTCGAGCGTCACGTAGTCGCTGGTCTCGGTGTTGTAGAGCCGTCGGCTGGCGTAGCGCTTGATCAATAGCGGCTTTTCGGTATCGGCCACGGGCGCGCCTCCCTGCAATGCGACAGGGCCGAAGCGTAGAGCGCCGCGCGCCAAATGAAAAGGGCGGGCGCGGCTTGCGCCGCCCCGCCCCGATGCTTCCCCGGCGCCCGTGGCGCCTGCGCGATCACTTCGCCGCGGTGGTCGCCTTCTTGGCGGCGGTCGTCATGTCGTTGGTCGCCTTCTTCACGGCCGCGGTGGCGTCCTCGGTCATGTCCTTGCCGGCGGCCATCATGAGTTCGACCGTGTCCATCTGGACCTTCTTCGCGATCTCGGCGAAGGCGGCCATGTGCTCGGCGGCCACCTCGGCCTGGGCCGATGTGAAATCGGTCATCGCCTTGGCGTAGTCGGCGGGCTCCGACTTGGCCTTGGTCATCTCGGTCAGCTTGGCGATGGTGTCCTTCGTCCATTTCGCCGAAAGCTCCGAGGACTTCTCGGCGGCTTCGAGCGCGACGCCGGCCAGCTTCTCGTTGAGCGTGGCGGTCGTCTTGAACGCGTCTTCCATGGCGGCGGTGTCCACCGGGAACGCGCCCATCATGTCTTTCATCGTCTGGGTGAAGTCGGTCGTCTGAGTCTTTGCGGTCGCCATGATGCAATCCCTTGTCTGTTGCCGGAACGGGCCCACCCCGTGGTCTCGACTGAGGCAGAATATGAATGCTGCACCGCAGCAATTCAAGGAATTTTGCTGCGCCGCAGCAAAAAACTTCCCGAAGGTAAGGAAATCAGTCCGTTGGCGGGGCGACGACGTAGGTTCCGGGCGCGTCGGCGAGGGGCGGATGCTCCGAATCGCCAGGCGCGCGGGCCGGCACCCACTTGCCCGAACGCCGTGCGAGCCAGCTCTCCCAGCGCGGCCACCAGGAGCCCTCATGGAACTCCGCCGCCGCGCGCCAGTCCTCGTGGCCGAGCGAGAAATCGTCGTTCGTGTAGTGGCCGTATTTCTTCTTGCTGGGCGGGTTCACGATCCCGGCGATATGGCCCGACTGGGAGAGAATGAAGCGCTTCGAGCGGCTCGAGGTCTGCCGGAACCCGCGATAGCAGTCCTTCCACTGGGCGATGTGGTCGGATTCGCAGGAGACGGCGCAGAACGGAACGTCCACGTCGCGCAGCCGCAGCGTCTCGCCCAGGATCTCGTAGCCGCCCTCGGCGAACTCGTTGGCCTGGCAGAGACGCCGCAGATACTGGATCGCCATCTTCGCCGGCAGGTTCGCCCCGTCTCCGTTCCAGTAGAGCAGGTCGAAGGCGGGCGGCGTCTCGCCCATCATGTAGTGGCGTACCGCCGGGCCGAAGACGAGATCGCGCGAACGCAGGAAGGAAAAGGTCCGCGCCATGATCTTCGACGAGAGCACGCCGGTCTGCATCGCCTCTTCCTCGATCGAATCCACGA
>CAZPCU010000155.1:0-5338 GCA_964585075.1 uncultured Rhodobacterales bacterium | reverse complement strand
CGACCTGTCGGGGCGGCTCGAGGCGCTGACGCGGGGCTGGAAGAAGGCCGAGCTGCGCGCCGCCTGCGAGGCCGAGGGCGTTCCGGCCGGGCCGATCAACGACATGGCGGAAGTCTTCGCCGACCCGCAGGTGCGTCACCGCGGCATGCAGCTCGTGCTGGACGGCGTGCCCGGCGTGCGCTCGCCATTCGCCTTCTCCGACGCGGAGCTCATGCTCCGCCGTCCCTCGCCCCGGCTCGGCGAGGACGAGGACGGCGCGGCCTAGCCTTCTGGCGCATCCAGCACCCGGGCGAGCGCCGCGTCGAGCGGCGACCAGTCGGCGAGGTCGAGCCGGACGGGCAATGTCAGCACCTTGGGCCGGAACTCGGGCGGCAGCCGCACCGCGTCCTTCTCGGTGGTCACGAGCTGCGCGCCACGCGCCGCGGCCTCGCGCTCCAGCCGCGCGAGCAGGGCGGGCGTGAGAGGCTGATGGTCCTCGAGCGCCTCGGCGCGCGCGAGCTCCGCCCCCATGCTTCGCAGCGTGGCGAAGAACTTCTCGGGGTGCCCGATCCCGGCGAAGGCGAGCACGCGCGCGCCGGCCCAGTCCATGCCGGTCTGGAGCGCGGCGAGATGCCCGCGGAGGTGCGGGACGTGGATCGCGTGGCCCCAGGTCTCGGCGAAGCCGCGCTGGGCGTGCGGCGGCCCGATGGAGAGCAGCAGATCGGCCCGCGCGAGTCCCGCCGGCACCGGTTCCCGCAGCGGCCCGGCGGGCAGGCAGCGCCCGTTGCCGAAGCCGAGCGCGGCGTCCACCACGACGAGAGAGAGGTCCTTGGCGAGCGCGGGGTTCTGGAAACCGTCGTCGAGCAGGATCGCCCCGGCGCCCGCCGCCGCAGCAGCCCGCGCCCCGGCGGCGCGGTCGCGCGCCACCCACACGGGCGCGAAGGCGGCAAGGAGAAGCGGCTCGTCGCCGACTTCCGAAGCGTCGTGCCGCCGCTCGTCCACCTGCACCGGGCCTTCGAGGCGCCCGCCGTAACCGCGCGAGACGACATGGGCCGTGATGCCCCTGGACGCGAGGCGCTGGGCGAGCGCCATCACCGTCGGCGTCTTGCCGGTGCCGCCGGCGTTCAGGTTGCCGACGCAGATCACGGGAACGCCGACCCGCACGCCCGGCCCGCGCGCCACGCGGCGCGCCGTGGCGCGGGCCGTCAGCGCGCCGAGCGGGCCGAGGAGGCGGGCGCGCCAGTCCGGCCGGTCGGGCGGCGTGAACCAGAAGCCCGGCGCGCGCATCAGCGCGCCCCCCCGAGGTCGAGCGTGTCGAGCAGGAGGTCCACGAGGCGGTCCGTGGCCTCCGCGCCTTCCGAGGCGACGCTCCACGCGGCCTCCGCCATGGCCGCCGCGCGGTCGGGCGCGATGAGCTGCGAGAGCGCCGCAGCGAGGCTCTCGGCGTCCGAGACGCGCCGGGCCGCCGCCGCGGCTTCGAGTCGGGCATAGGCGTCGAGGTGCCGCCGCACATTCGGGCCATGGATCACTGCCGAGCCGAGCGCCGCGGGCGCGAAGGGGTCGTGCCCGCCATGGTCGGTGTCGATCGAGCTTCCCATGAAGGTCACGGGCGCGAGACGGTACCAGAGGCCGAGGTCACGCGCGCTTTCCGCGACCAGAACCTGCGTCCGGTCCTCGGGCGGCCCGGTTTTCTGCCGCGCCGCCGACAGTCCCGCCGCTGCCGCCATCGCGGCGGCGACGTCCGGGGCGATCGTGTCCTCCGCCGGCACCATGACAAGAAGCAGCCGGTGCGACAGCCGCGCCGCCGCGCGATGGGCGCGCAGGACGATCGCCACCTCGGCGGGCTGGACATGCGCGGCGAGCCAGAGCGGCCGGCCGGCGAGGGCCTGGCCGAAGCGCTCGAGCGCCACCGCGTCGACGGGCGGCGCCGCGCCGGCTTCCTGCAGCGGGCCCGTCACCGTGATGTCGCTTTCCGGCACGCCCAGACGCTCGAGCCGCCGGCCCGCCGCGCCGGTGCGCGCGAAGCAGGCGGTGAAGAGCGCGAGGCCAGCGGGCACGACGCGGGGCAGGAACCGCGCGGGCCGCCGCGCAAGCCCCACCTCTTCGGCATCCACGAGGAAAAGCGGCACGTCCGCTCGCGCCGCGCAGGCCAGGAGCGCCGGCCGCAGCGCGCCGCCGCCCCAGATGCCGCAATCGGGCCGCCAGTGGGCGATGAAGGGCTCGGCCTCGGCGGGGTTCTCCCCGGGCACCTGCCGCCAGAAGGCGGAGGCGGGCAGCGTGCCGGGCCGCGCCTCGTCGCGGCTGGTGAAGAGCAGCGCGAGGCCCGGGCGCTGCGCGGCGAGGCGCTGGCCGAGCTGGATGAGCCCGCGCGCCCGCGCGTGTCGCCCGAGATGGATCCAGACGAGCTCGCCCGCCGGCCGTGCCGCGCTCTCCGGCGCCGCGCCGCGCACCGGCCTCCGCGTGAGCGCCAGGTAGGCGGCGAGGCCCGGGGCGGGTTTCAGCTGCCCAGTTCCTCGGTGGGGGAGGCCTCGGCGGTTTCGTCGCGCAGCCGGTGCAGATGGGCGATGAAGTAGCGCATGTGTGCGTTGTCCACCGTGCGCTGCGCCTCCGCCTTCCAGGCGTTGTAGGCGCTCTGGTAATCGGGGAAGATGCCGACGATGTGGATGTCGTCGACGTTCTTGAACTTCGTGCCGGTGGGATCGACCAGTTCGCCGCCGAAGACCAGATGCAGTCGCTGCGCCATGCCTGTTCCCTCTCGCTCTGGGCCGGGTCGGCGCGACCCTAAGCGATCCGCCCGCCCGGTCAAGGTGGGCCGGTCTTGAACGGGCGGGCGGCGCCGGTGCGCGGTCGGCGCGAGATGGTCGCCGGAATGGCGCCGGTTCTCGACCCGGAAACCTATCTCTTCTGCACATGCGCAGATCCCGCCCGAGGGGACGCGGCCATGCCGGCCGCGATCGCCGCTTTCCGGGAATCGGAAGGTCTGTCTCTCGTGCTTCCCGCCGCGGCGGCGCGGGCCATGGGCTTTCCAGACGGGCCGAAGATGCGCCGGATCACGCTCACCGTGCATTCCGCGCTCGAAGGCGTGGGACTGACGGCCGCCGTGGCCGAGGCGCTCGCCGCGCATGGCATCGCCTGCAACGTGGTCGCGGCCTACCACCACGACCATCTCTTCGTGCCCGCCGGCCGCGCCGGTGACGCCATGGAGGCGCTCGTGGCGCTGCAGCGCAGGGCGCGGGAGGGCGGCTAGGCCGGGGCGCCCCCGAGCGCGGCGAGGAGCGGCGCATGAAGCTGCGGCGGCGCGGCGATCACGCCCGCCGTGCGGGGTGGATCGGTGTTGAAGCGCGGCGCGCGCCCGTGCCGGTCGGTCACGACCGCGCCGGCCTCGGTGCAGATCAGCAGCCCTGCCGCGATGTCCCAGTCCCAGCTGTCGCGCAGGGTGAGCATCGCGTCGAACCGCCCTTCGGCCACGAGCGCGAGGCGGTAGGCGAGCGACGGCCGGTGATGGCGCTTGAAGTCGGGCCGCCCGTGCGGCCAGTTCTTCGCGTCGAGCGCGTAGCGCGTGGCGAGGACGTCCGCGCCCGCGATGTCCTGCCGGGCGGAGGCCGCGAGGCGCGCGCCGTTCAGCTGCGCGCCGCCGCCCGCCTCGGCGGAATAGAGCAGGTCATGCGCGGGCAGATAGACGACGGCCGCGCTCACCGCGCCCCGCGTCGTGACGGCGATGGAGAGCGACCAGCTCGAGGAACCCTCGATGAAGCCGGTGGTGCCGTCGATCGGGTCGAGCACGAAGCAGCTTGCCGCCGAGAGCCGGTCGGGCGTGTCCGGGTCCTCCTCGCTCAGCCAGCCGTAGTCGGGGCGGGCGTCCCGCAGGATCTCCGCGAGCGCCGCGTTCACCGCGATGTCGGCCTCCGTCACGGGGCCGGCGCCGCCCGGCTTGTCCCAGCGTTTCGCGCTCGGACCGTGGAAGCGGAGCGCCACCTCGCCCGCCGACCGGGCCGCGCGGACGAGAAGCGCGAGATCACTCTCCGGCAATCGTCAGCCCTTCCACGAGAAGCGAGGGCACCACGCGCGAGAGCCAGGGGCGCGCGTCGTTCGCCGGCACGAGCGTCATCAGCATCTCGCGGAGGTTCCCGGCGACGGTGCATTCGTTGACCGGCCAGGCGATCTCGCCGTTCTCCACCCAGAAACCCGACGCGCCGCGCGAGTAGTCGCCGGTGGTCGCGTTGATGGTGGACCCGATCATCGACGTGACGAGCAGGCCCGTCCCCATCTCGGCCAGGAGCTCGTTCCGGCTGCGCGCGCCCTGGGTGAGCGAGACGTTCCAGTTCGTGGGCGAGGGCGGCGAGGAGATGCCGCGCGCGGCGTTCCCCGTCGTCTCCATCCCGAGCTTCCGCGCCGTGGCGAGATCCAGGGTCCAGCCCGTCAGCACGCCGTTCTCGACGATGGCGCGGCGGCGGGTCGGGAGCCCCTCGGCGTCGAAGGGCCGAGAGCCCGCCACGCGCGGGCGGTGCGGATCCTCGATGACGGAGAGCGTCGCGGGCAGCACCTGCGCGCCCAGCGCATCCAGGAGCCAGGTGGCGCCGCGGGCCACGGCCGTTCCGTTCGCCGCGGAGAGGAGATGGCCGAGCAGCGAGGCGGCCACCCGCTCGTCGTACACCACCGGGTAGGCGCCGGTGCGCGGACGGCGGGCGCCGAGCCGGGCCACCGCGCGCTCGCCCGCCGTGCGCCCGATCTCGACGGCATCGCGCAATTCCGACTGGAAGACCCGGCCGTCGCCGTCGTAGTCGCGCTCCATCCCGCGGCCCTGGCCGGCGATCGCCACGCAGGAGAGCGACCGGCTGGTGCGCCGGTAGCCCCCGGAAAAGCCGTTCGTGGCGGCGAGGTGCATGTCGCGCGCGCCCCATGAGGCGGAGGCCGCCTGCACCTGGCTCACCCCCTCGACGGCGAGCGCCGCGGCCTCGGCGCGCGCGGCGTCGTCCTGCAACGCCTCGGGGGCGGGTTCCGGTTCCGGGTCGGCGAGTTCCAGCGCCCCGGCCGAGCGGTCGGCGGCGAGCTCGGAGGGCTCGGCCAGGCCCGCGAAAGGATCCTCGGGCGCTTCCCGCGCCATGGCGACGGCGCGCTCGGCCATCTCGGCGATGGTCTCTGGGCGCGGATCGGAGGAAGAAACACAAGCCTGCCGCCGCCCCACCAGGACCCGGAGCCCGAGATCGACGCCCTCGGCGCGCTCGGCCTGCTCGAGCGTGCCGCCCCGCACCTCCACCGTCAGCGACCGGTCCGAGAGGACGAGCGCGTCCGCGGCCTCCGCGCCCGCCTTGCGCGCGGCGTCGAGAAGCTGGGCGGAGAGCGTTTCCGGGCTCGGGCT
>CAZPCU010000154.1:0-5347 GCA_964585075.1 uncultured Rhodobacterales bacterium | reverse complement strand
CGCCGGGCGCGCGGTCGGCCGAGATGATGATCTGCTTGTTCTGGTCCACCAGCGCGTTGAAGGTGTGGAAGAACTCCTCCTGCGTGCTGTCCTTGCCCGCGATGAACTGGACATCGTCCACCATCAGCACGTCCACCGAGCGGAAGATGGACTTGAAGTCCATCATCTTGCGGTCCCGGAGCGCCTGGATGAAGCGATACATGAACTGCTCGGCCGAAAGGTAGAGCACGTTGAGACGGGACTGGCGCTCCTGCAGCTCCCAGGCGATCGCGTGCATGAGGTGCGTCTTGCCGAGGCCGACGCCGCCATACAGGAAGAGCGGGTTGAACGTCACCGGGCCGCCCTCGGCCACGCGGCGCGCGGCGGCATGCGCGAGCTCGTTGGGCTTGCCGACGACGAAGGTCTCGAAGCGGAACCGCTCGTCGAGGGGCGCGCCGGGCAGCGTGTCGGGACGGGAAGACGTCTCCGCCGTCTCGGCGCTACGGGCGGCGACCCGCTGCGGCTGCGCCGCAGGCGCTTTCGCCTGCGAGGAGGCGACGGTGAAATGCACCCGCCGCACGTCCGCGCCCGAGGCCGTGATCTGGTGCAGCAGCACGTCGCCGAAATTCTGCGAGACGTAGTTTCCGAGGAAGTTCGTCGGCACGTGGAAGGTCGCGACGCCGTCCGTGACGCCCGCGAATTCGAGGGGCTTGATCCAGTTGTGGTAGTTGTTCTTCCCGACGGTCTTCTCGAGCGTTGCCTGCAGCTGTCCCCATTGTTCCCGCGTCATTTTTCTCTCTTCCACCAGCGATCTCATTCCGGACCTCCAAACCGAGCAACCGGTCCACCCCAATTCGCAAACAAACCACCACTGGCCGCCGAACACTGTCCGACCTGCCCACAAGTTCCCGGCAGGGCCGGGCACGAAAGCGCACCTGTGCCTCAGCCCATCTCGCGGACCGCCTGGCGCAGTCGGAGCGTGGGCGCGGTTCGGGCCGCTCATCTTGTGTCGGACTGGCTCGCGGAGCGTCCCCATTGCTCCGCACTCACGCGAACCCGCCATTCGGCGGATTCCATACCCACGCAGCAGGCCCTTCCAGCCCCCGCTGCACGGCGTGACGCCTGTCCCCCCAAGGCGATGACTCGCAGGCTGAAACGTAGCAACAGCCCGCGCGGGGCGGCAACGAAACTTGTGACTTGACTCGCGTTGTCCCCGAAAAGAATCCGCCGCAGCCGCATGCAGCGCACGCGAAACGAAACGGGCCCGGCGCAAGGCCGGGCCCGGAAACTCATCAAGAGGAAAAAGGCTTAGCCGATCGCCTTCACGCGGGCGGACAGGCGGGACATCTTCCGGGCGGCGGTGTTCTTGTGCAACACCCCCTTGGTCACGCCACGCATCAGTTCGGGCTGGGCCTGGCGCAGGGCCGTGGCCGCCGCATCCTTGTCGCCCGACGCGATGGCCTCCTCGACCTTGCGCAGGAAGGTGCGGATGCGCGAGCGGCGCGCCTTGTTCACGGCGAAGCGGCGCTCGTTCTGACGGGCGCGCTTCTTGGCCTGCGGCGAATTTGCCATTGTCTGATCGTCCCGTTGGTCTGGGGTGGAAACTCTGAAGCCGCGCTCTTAGCCGCGAGTCGGGGGCAAGTCAACCGCCCCCCGGCGGCCCGCCGGACTAGCGGTCGCGGAACTGCGCCTCGCGCTTCTCGAGGAAGGCCGACATGCCCTCCTTCTGGTCCTCCGTCGAGAAGAGCGCGTGGAAGAGTCTCCGCTCGAAACGCAGCCCCTCGGCGAGCGAGGTCTCCTCGGCCCTGTTCACGGCCTCCTTCACGGCCATGGCCGTGAGCATGGACTTCTCGGCGATCTTCTGCGCCGCCGCGCCGGCCTCGTCCATGAGGCTCTTGGCGGGCACGACGCGGCTCACGAGGCCCGCGCGCTCCGCCTCCTCGGCGTCCATGAAGCGGCCCGTCAGGTGCATGTCCATCGACTTCGACTTGCCCACCGCGCGCGTCATGCGCTGGGTGCCGCCGATGCCCGCGACGACGCCGAGATTGATCTCGGGCTGTCCGAACTTGGCGTTATCGGCGGCGATGATGAAGTCGCACATCATGGCGAGCTCGCAGCCTCCGCCCAGCGCGTAGCCCGCGACGGCGGCGATGATCGGCTTGCGCACGCGCGCGATCGCGTCGTGCTCGGCGGTGAAGAAGTCCGTCATGTACATCTCGACGAAGCTCTTCTCCGACATCTCCTTGATGTCGGCCCCGGCCGCGAAGGCCTTGGAGGAGCCGGTCAGGACGATGCAGCGCACCTTCTCGTTCGCGTCGGCCTCCGCGAGCGCCTGGGACAGCTCGCCCAGCATGTGCGAGTTCAGCGCGTTCATCGCGTCGGGGCGGTTCAGCTTGATCGTGGCGACGTGGTCTTCGATTTCGACGATGATCGTCTCATAGGCCATGAAGCCGGCTCCGTTGGTTTCGGTCAGACCCCTGCCTTAGCACTCTCGCACGGCCGTTCAAGCTATCTTTGGCAAGTAGCGCAGTAGAAGGACGAGCGCCCCGACTGGACCTTCCGCCGCACGGTTCCGCCGCATCCGGGCCGCCGGCACGGCGCGCCTTCCCGGCCGTAGACGTCGAAGGCATGCTGGAAATATCCGAGCTCGCCGTCCGCCTGGCGGTAGTCGCGCAGGCTCGACCCGCCGGCCTCGATCGCATCCGCGAGCACTGCGCGGATCGCGGGCACGAGCGCCGCGGCGCGCCGCGCCGAAAGCCGCGCCGCCCGGCGCATGGGAGAGACGCCGGCGCGGAAGAGCGCCTCGCAGACATAGATGTTCCCGAGCCCCGCCACGAGCCGCTGGTCGAGCAACGCGGCCTTCACCGGCGTCCTGCGCCCGGCCAGCCGCGCGACGAGGTACTCCTCGTCGAACCCGTTGCCCAGCGGTTCGGGGCCGAGCCCGGAGAGCAGGCGGTGCGCCGCCAGCTCCCCGGTCGCCACGAGGTCCATCGCCCCGAAGCGCCTCGGGTCGTTGAAGGTGACGCGGGCGCCGTCCTCGAGATCGATCACGACGTGGTCGTGCTTCTCGGGCGCCGGGTGATCGTGGACGAAGCGCCCGAGCGGATCGCCCGAGACGAGCATCCGCCCCGACATGCCGAGATGGGTGATCCAGGTCTCGCCCGTGTCGAGCTCCGCCAGCAGGTATTTCGAGCGCCGGCCGAGCCGCGTCACGCGCGCGCCCCGGAGGCGTTCGGCCATGCGCTCGGGCAGGGGCCAGCGCAGGTCCGGGCGGTTGACCCGGGCGCTTGCGATCCGGCGGCCTTCCATGACGGGCGCAAGGCCGCGGCGAACCGTCTCGACTTCCGGCAATTCGGGCATGCGCGCGTCTCCCCCGGGCGGGCGCGGATTGCAGCCCCCCGCAAGCGCCCTATAAGAGGTCGGAAGGCGGGAGACGGCAAGGCTCATGAGCGACGACGCGACAGACGGCCCCGGGGGCACGACGCATTTCGGCTACGAGACCGTGCCCGAGGCCGAGAAGGCCGGCCGCGTGCGCGGCGTCTTCACCTCCGTGGCCAGCCGCTACGACGTCATGAACGATCTCATGTCGGCCGGGATCCACCGGCTCTGGAAGGACGCGATGATGGACTGGCTCGCGCCCCGCCCGGGCCAGAGCCTTCTGGACGTGGCCGGCGGCACGGGCGACATCGCCATCCGCTTCCTGCACCGCGCGGGCCGGGGACACGCCACGGTGCTCGACATGACCGAGTCGATGCTCGCGGAGGGGCGCAGGCGCGCCGAGGCGGCGCGCATGGCCGACGCGCTGTCCTGGGTGGTGGGCGACGCCATGGCGCTCCCTTTCGCGGATGCGAGCTTCGACGTCTACACGATCAGCTTCGGCATCCGCAACGTGACCCGCCCCGAGGTGGCCCTCGCCGAGGCGTTCCGCGTCCTGAAACCGGGCGGCCGGCTCATGGTGCTCGAGTTCTCGCAGCTGCCCGCGCCAGCCCTGCAATGGGCCTACGACCGCTATTCCTTCAACGTGATCCCGGCCATGGGAGAGCTGGTCGCGCGCGATCGCGCGAGCTACCAGTATCTCGTGGAATCGATCCGCCGCTTCCCGGACCAGCAGACCTTCCTCGGCATGATCCGGAATGCGGGCTTCGAGCAGGCGCGCTACCGCAACCTGACCATGGGCGTGGCCGCGCTCCACTCCGGCTGGAAGCTCTGAGCGGTGCGCGGCCCGCACAATATCTGGCGGCTCGTCCGGACCGGCGCCACGCTCGAACGCACCGGCGCCATGCGCGTGGTGCTGGACGCCTTCGACGCCCCGCGCCCCCTCAGGATCGCCGCACGCGCGATCGGCTGGCCGTTCACATGGCTGGGCCACAAGGGCGATCCTGCCATGCCGCCGGCGACGCGCGCGCTCACCGCGCTCGGGCCGGCCTACATCAAGTTCGGGCAGGTGCTCTCGACCCGGCCCGACGTGGTGGGAGACGAACTGGCTGACCAGCTTCGCGTTCTCCAGGACAAGCTGCCGCCCTTCCCGGTGAAGATCGCCAAGGCGAGCGTGGCCGAGGAGCTCGGCGTGGACGCGGACGCGGTTTTCATGGATTTCAGCGAGCCCGTGGCGGCGGCGTCCATCGCGCAGGTTCACAAGGCGCGGCTCGCCTCCAACGGCGAGGCCGTCGCCGTCAAGGTCCTCCGGCCCCGGATCGAGCGGGCCTTCCGCAAGGATATCGACGCCTTCTACCTCGCCGCGCGGATGATCGAGCTGCTCTCTCCCGCCTCGCGGCGCCTCCGGCCCATGGACGTGATCGCCCATTTCGAGGGCGTCGTGAAGGGCGAGCTGGACCTTCGGCTGGAAAGTTCCGCCGCCTCCGAGTTCGCCGACAACACGAAAAAGGACGCGGGCTTGCGGACGCCCAGGGTGATCTGGCCGCTCTGCGGCCGGCGCGTGATGACGCTCGGCTGGGCGGAGGGCATCCCGCTCGGCGACAATGCCGCGCTCGACGCGGCGGGCCATGACCGCAAGGCGCTTTCGGAGCGGGTGCTGCAACTCTTCCTGCGCCACGCCCTCCGCGACGGCTACTTCCACGGCGACATGCACCAGGGCAACCTGAAGGTCGCGCCGAACGGCGACATCATCGCCTACGACTTCGGCATCATGGGCCAGATCGACGAGTACACCCGCCGGGTCTACGCCGAGATCCTCTACGGCTTCATCCGCCGCGACTACAGGCGCGTGGCCGAGGTGCATTTCGAGGCGGGCTACGTTCCCCCGGACCGCGACGTGGACGAGTTCGCCCGCGCGCTCCGCTCGGTGGGAGAGCCGATCTTCGGCATGGACGCGACGCGCATCTCGATGGGCCGGCTTCTGAACTACCTG
>CAZPCU010000153.1:0-5398 GCA_964585075.1 uncultured Rhodobacterales bacterium | reverse complement strand
GTGTTGGCCTTGATGGTGATGCCGCGCTCGCGCTCGATGTCCATCGCGTCGAGCATCTGCTCTTTCATGTCGCGCTCGGCGACGGTGCCGGTGAGCTGGATCAGCCGGTCGGCCAGGGTGGATTTCCCGTGGTCGATATGGGCGACGATGGAAAAGTTGCGGATGCGGGAAAGCTCGGTCATGCGGGGGGATATGAGCGGGTTTGCCCTCCCGGTCAAGCGATCCCGCCCGGGGCGGTCAGGCGGTCTCGGCGAGCGCTTCGCGCGCGGTTTCGGGCCGCCGCCCGTCATGGCCGCGCCGGGCGAGCACGCGGTAGGTGGAACGCAGCGCGCCCCGGTCCGTGTAGCAGCCCCGCAGGTGGCGCGCGCCGCTCTCGGCCGAGAACGCCTCGCGGCCGTGCACCACGCGGTGGTTGTCGAAGACGACGCACTCGCCCGCGTTCAGCCGGAAGCGGGCGAGGAAGCGATCCTCGCGCAGCATCCTGAGGAAGCGGCAGAAGGCGGGGTAGAAGCTGTCGAGAAGTTCCTGCGGCAGGTCCATGTCGTCCTGGAGGTGCTGCGAGATGGTGAGCCCGGTGACCCGCCCCTTGTGGTCGAGCTCGATGATGCGCTGGTGGGCGCGGTAGTCCCAGTTCTCGTGGCGGTAGAAGAAGGGCACGTCGTGCCCGGCCAGCAGCGCGAAATCCTCCGGATGCTCGGCGCGGAACGCCTCCGCCACCGCGGCCCCGTCGAGGAAGAGGCTCCGCCCGCCCTCGACCGAATTGGCGCGGCAGTGCAGGAACTGGACGCCGGGCGCGGCCTCCTCGCCCGGCAGGTCGGTGTGCATCTCCAGCGCGTCCGCGGTGAAGGCGAGGTTGGTGGGCGCGATCTCGAGCCGGACGTCGAAGTAGAGACCCTCTGCCGACGGGGTGACCGGGCCCAGCGTCTCGACGAGGCGGGTGAGGCTCTCGTCGCTGTCCTCCATGCCCGTCACCAGCGCGATGCCCTCCTCGATGAGCGCCCGGGCGAGGCGCGCGCGGGCGTCGGGCGCGCTCAGCACCTCCGCTTGGGCCACGCGCAGGACCTCCGGGTAGTGATCGCCCTGCCAGAGCCGGCGGGGCAGGTCGGCCGGGTCGGGCGCGTGGCCGCGCTCGGCGACCTGGGCGAGCGCGGCGAGCGGGAGGCGCGTCACCAGCGCCTCGCCCTCCCAGTCCACCACGAGGGCGCCGTCCTCGATCCGGGCGGCGCGGGCGCGCGGGGGCGTGTCCAGCGCGGAGATGTCGAAGACCCGCTCGCGCGTCACCGGGTCGATGCAGCTCGGATCGGCGTCGCGCAGCCAGTGGTAATTGAAGTAGGCTTCGCCGCCGGGCAGGGGAAGGTGGAGGCCCTGCGGGCCGAGGCGGGGCGCGTCAGTGGTCGTCATCTTGGAACTCTCTCGGACATCAGGTGGCGTAATCGCTGCCCTCGGCGTCGAGGATCGCCTTCAGTTCGGCGAGATGGGCCTCGGCCTGGCCGGGGTAATTCTCGAGCTCCCGCGCGGTCTTCTCGGCCACCTCGTGGGAGAGGACGCGGAGCGGCTGGCCGGTCTGGAGCGCGCGGATATGGGTCTCGGCGGCGCGCTCGAAGTAGTAGAGGCGGTTGAAGGTGTCGGCGACGCTCTCGCCGATCACGAGGACGCCGTGATTGCCCATGACCATCACCTTGCACTTGGGATCGGTGAGCAGCCCCGCGCAGCGCGTCCCCTCCTCCTCGAAGGCGAGCCCGCCGAACTGCTCGTCGATCACGACGCGCTGGTAGAAGGTGGCGGTGTTCTGGTCGATGGGCGGCAGGCGCGCATCCTTCAGGCAGGCGAGCACGGTGGCGTGGATCGCGTGGACATGCATCACGCAGCGGGCGTGCGGGACCAGCCGGTGGATCGCGCCGTGCAGCCCCCAGGCCGTGGGGTCCGGCGCGTCCGGGCGCGCCATCGTTTCGGGGTCGTCCGCGTCGAGCAGGAGAAGATCCGACGCGCGGATGCGCGCGAAATGCATCTGGTTCGGGTTCATCAGGAACCGCGTCCCCGTCGCGTTCACGGCGAGGCTGAAATGGTTGGCCACCGCCTCGTGCATGCCGAGCCGCGCGGTCCAGCGGAAGGCCGCGGCGAGGTCCACCCGCTCGGCCCGGTGGGCGAGCTCGGTTTCGGGGCGGGCAGGGGCGTGATGCAGCATGCTCTCTCTCTCCGTCGGCGGATTTCACCCGGACGAGAAAACGCGGGCCGGCGCTTTACAAGAGATGATTTCGGGGTCATTGGATTAGACAGGCTAATGCATTGGTTTTGCGCTGCTCGTGACCGCTCCCGGCCTGCCTCCGCTCACCTGGCTGCGCGCCTTCGAGGCGGCGGCGCGCCATCTCTCCTTCACCCGCGCGGCGGGGGAGCTGCACCTCACCCAGTCCGCCGTGAGCCAGCATGTCCGGAGCCTCGAATCCTTTCTCGGGCGGGAGCTTTTCGTCCGGAAGACCCGGGCGCTCGAACTCACGGAGGCGGGCGCGAACTACCTGCCCATCGTGCGCGAATCCTTCGACCTGCTCGCCCACGGCACGCGGGCCTTCACCGGGGGCGACCGGGGGCGGCATCTCGTCGTGCAGTGCAACATGGGCTTCTCGGTGTTCTGGCTCGCCCCGCGCCTGCCGCGGCTCTACGCGGCGCATCCCTGGCTCGTGCTCAACATCGTGACGCCCATCTGGGATCCCGAGCGGAACGCGGCGCAGGCGGCGCTCGAGATCCGCTTCGGGCGCGCGGGCGACATGTCGGGCCATGCGAGGCGGCTGACGCAGGATCGCTTCTACCCGGTCTGCGCCCCGGGCTACCAGGACGGCGCGGTGGATACCGAGCGTGCGGCGCTCTTCGACTGCGCCGGCGTCACGGGCAGCTGGGAGGCCTGGTTCGCGACCCAGGGTCGGCTGTTTTCCCGAAGCGAAGAGGTCAATCGCGCCTCGACCTTCGTCATCGCGATCAACGCGGCGCTGCACGGGGCGGGCATGGCCATGGGCCATGACACGCTTGTCCGGGACCTGATCGCCGAGGGGCGCCTCGTGCGTCCCTTCGACCATGCGCCGCCGCTCAGCGAGGGATATTTCCTGCTGCCTCCGCCGACGCACGCCGACACGCCGGCCTCCCGCGCCTTCCTCGACTGGTTCGAGGAGGAAGCCGCCGCGAGCCCGGTCTGAGCGGGCGGCCGGCGCGCGGGCCGGTCGCATCCTCCGGCGTCCCGGGGGAGCCGGAGCTCAGGCGTTCAGATCGGCGAAGCGCCCGCCCGTCTCCGCGAGCTTGCGCAGAAGCGGCGGCACCTGCCAGAAATGGGCGTCCTCGGCGGCGTATCCCTCGATACGCCGCACCAGCTCGGGCAGGCCCAAGCTGTCGGCGTGGTGCATCGGCCCGCCCCGGAAGCGCGGGAAGCCGTAGCCGAAAAGCAGCACCGCATCCACGTCGATGGGGCGTAGCGCCGTGCCGTCCTCCACCACGCGCGCGGCCTCGGCGATCATCGCGGCCATGTAGCGGGCGACGATCTCGTCATCCGTGAAGCTGCGCGGGGTGATCCCGGCGCGGGCGCGCTCCTCGGCCACGATCGCCTGCGCGTCGGGGTTGGGACGGGTGTCGCCCTCCTCGTGAAGGTAGTAGCCACGGCCCGCCTTCCGGCCGAACCAGCCCTGCTCGCAAAGCCGGTCCCCGATGGCGACGTAGCGTTCCTCCGGCGGGCGCGTGGCGGCGTGGCGCTTGCGGTAGGTCCAGCCGATGTCGAGCCCAGCGAGATCCTGCACGCGGAAGGGCCCCATGGCGAAGCCGAACGCCTCGAGCGCGGCGTCGATCCGGTCGAAATCCGCTCCGTCGAGCAGCATGTGATCGGCGGCCTTGCGGTAGTGCTGCATGATGCGGTTGCCGATGAAGCCGTCGCAGACGCCGCTGCGCACCGCGACCTTGCGAAGCTTCTTGCCGAGCGCGAAGCCCGTGGCGGCGACCTCGGGCGCGGTCTTCGCCGCGACGACCACCTCCAGAAGCTTCATGACATGGGCGGGCGAGAAGAAATGCAGGCCGAGCACGTCCTCCGGCCGCGAGGTCGCCGCGGCGATCTCGTCGATGTCCAGATAGGAGGTGTTCGTGGCCATCACCGCGCCGGGCTTGAGCACGCGGTCGAGCGTGCCGAAGATCTCCTTCTTGACGCCCATCTCCTCGAAGGCGGCCTCGACGACGAGATCCGCCTCGGCGAGCGCGGAGAGGTCCGTCGCCGTCTCGAGCCGGGCCAGCGCCGCCTCCCGCCCCGCCTCGGTGAGCTTCCCGCGCTGCACCGCGCCGGCGAGGTTCTTCTCCACCGTCCCGCGCCCCCGCGCGAGCGCCTCTGGGTTCACCTCCGCCAGCGTGACGGTATAGCCCGCGAGCAGCAGCGCCGTGGCGATGCCGGACCCCATGGTGCCCGCGCCGATCACGCCGACGCGGCCGATCTCGCGGGGGGCGTGGGCGGCTTCGGGAACCTTGGCCACGGCGCGTTCGGCGAAGAAGGCGTGCACCAGCCCGGCGCGCTGCGGGCTCGCCTGGCATTCCTCGTAGAGCGCCCGCTCGATCGCGAGCCCCTCGCCGATGGGCTTCGTGCAGGCGGCCACGGCGTCCACGCATTTGTGCGGCGCGAAGAGAAGCGGATGGCGCCGCGCCATGCGCGCACGCATCTCGGCCAGGGCGGCGTCGTCGGGCGCGGCCTCGAGCGTGCCGGTGCGGCGGGTCTCGATCCGGCCGTCCGCCGCATCGGCGCCGGCCGCGAGGGCGACGTCGCGGGGCTCGCCTTCCCGAATCTCGTCGATGAGCCCCGCCTCCAGCGCCTCCTCGGCGGGAACCTGGCGGCCCGAGGTGATCATTTCGAGCGCGAAGGCGATGCCGGCGAGGCGCGGCGCGCGCTGGGTGCCGCCGGCGCCCGGCAGGATTCCGAGGGTCACCTCCGGAAGCCCGACCTTGAGGCCCGGAACACCGATCCGGTAGTGGCAGCCGAGCGCCACCTCGAGCCCGCCGCCGAGCGTGGTGCCGTGCAGCACCGCGACCACCGGCTTCGCGCAGCCTTCGATCGTGTTGCACACGGCCGGCAGCCAGGGATCCTCGGGCGGGCGGCCGAACTCGCGGATGTCGGCGCCGGCGATGAAGGTGCGCCCGGCGGCGTAGAGCGCGATGGCGCGCACGTCCATGTCGGCCTCGAGCGCGGCGACGGCCGTCGTGAGCCCCGCGCGCACGGCATGGCCCGCCGCGTTCACCGGCGGGTTGTCGATCCGCACGAGCGCGACCGGCCCCGCGCGCTCCACCGTGATCACGTCGTTGACCGTCTCGACCTCGCTCATGCCCGCCTCCCCGCTCGTTGCGGCGCGACGGTAGCCGGGGGGTCGGGGCTGGTCAACGCGGCGGA
>CAZPCU010000152.1:0-5420 GCA_964585075.1 uncultured Rhodobacterales bacterium | reverse complement strand
GTCCCGAGCACCGCGAGAAGCGGCGCCGTCCGGGCGAGTTCGCCGTCATGGGCCCCCACCCGCCCGCCGAGATCCATGCGCCGCACGGCGAATCGCGCGAGCGGCACCGCCACGCCGGGAAGCGAGAGCCCGTCGCCCTGGCGGCGGGGATGCATCCATGCCGCGAGTTCGCGCCGCCAGCGCGGATCGTCCCACTGCGCCGCGTCGCCCTCTTCCACGAGCGTGGCGAGGGCGTCCCGCCGCTCCTCCTCGCCGACGACGTCGAACCACGCGCCCTCCGCCTCCGCCGCGGCCGCGAGCGCGGCGCGGGTCTCGTCGGGCACGGGGCGCTCGGCGAAGGCTTTCCGGAAGGTCCGGCGCGTCTCGATCGCGGCGGCGAGATCGGCGAGCCCCGCCTCGGGCGCGCCCACGAAGGACAGGACGGCGAGGAGATCCGGGTCGTCATCCTCTGGCAGAAGGGTGAGCCGCGTGCCCAGACCCTCCGCCGCGGCCGCGGCGCGCAGGTTGAAAAGGGCGCAGCCGCAGCTGATCGTCAGCTCCCGGTCCTCCGGATCGTTGACCGGCAGCGCGCGGGTGCGGTCGGCCAGGAGGCGCAGCCTGTCGCCGTCGGCCTCGAAGATCCAGGGCTGCGTGTTGTGACTCGACGGCGCGCGCACCGCGGCGGCGGCCAGGCGCTCGAGGCTGCTTCGGTCGGGCATGTCGCGTCTCCCATGCTGCCGCAAGGCATCCGCAGCATCACAAGTCCCGGCGCCGCGCGCCTTGATCTCCGACAAGCTTCGGGAAAATCGGCTTCCCTCAAGCTCGCCCGCGGTCGAACGGGCTTTCGCGTATGCGGCTCGCGGCACCCTTTTCGGGCGGGCGGCCCCGCGCCCCGGCCTCAGAGCGGCGGGATGTCGCCCTCGGCGCGGCCTGCATGGAACGCGGCCTCCCAGGCGGCGAAGCGTCCCTCGGAGATCGCGTCGCGCATTTCCTGCATGAGGTCCTGGTAGTACCGGAGATTGTGCCAGGTGAGGAGCATCGCCGAGAGGATCTCGCCCGCGCGGAAGAGGTGGTGCAGGTAGGCGCGGCAGTAGTTCCGGCAGGCCGGGCAGCCGCACGCCGCGTCGAGCGGGCGCGGGTCGTCCTGGTGACGGGCGTTCTTGATGTTCACCACGCCCCGGCGCGTGAATGCCTGCCCGGTGCGGCCGGACCGGGTGGGAAGGACGCAGTCCATCATGTCGACGCCACGCTTCACGGCGCCCACGATGTCGTCCGGCTTGCCCACGCCCATCAGGTAGCGCGGCCGGTCCTCGGGCAGCATCCCGGGCGCGTGGTCCAGCACATCGAACATCGCCGCCTGCCCCTCGCCCACGGCGAGGCCGCCCACGGCGTATCCGTCGAAGCCGATGGCCCTGAGCGCCGCGGCGCTTTCCTCGCGCAGATCCCGCTCGAGCCCGCCCTGCTGGATCCCGAAGAGCGCATGGCCGGGCCGGTCGCCGAAGGCGTCCCGGGACCGCGCCGCCCAGCGCATCGAAAGCCGCATCGATTCCGCGATCCGCTCGCGCGGCGCGGGCAGTGCCGGGCACTCGTCGAAGGCCATCACGATGTCCGAGCCGAGAAGCCGCTGGATTTCCATCGACCGCTCGGGCGTGAGCTCGTGGCGCGCGCCGTCGATGTGGCTGCGGAAGGTCACGCCCGTCTCGGTGAGCTTGCGAAGCTCCGCGAGGCTCATCACCTGGAAGCCGCCCGAATCCGTGAGGATGGGTTTCTCCCAGTTCATGAAGCGGTGCAGCCCGCCGAGCCGCGCGATGCGCTCGGCGCTGGGCCGCAGCATCAGGTGATAGGTGTTGCCGAGAAGGATGTCCGCCCCCGTGGCGGCCACGCTCTCGGGCTGCATCGCCTTCACCGTCCCGGCCGTCCCCACGGGCATGAAGGCCGGCGTGCGGATGCGGCCCCGCGGCGTCTCGATCTCGCCGAGCCGCGCCGCCCCGTCCGTCGCCTTGAGTCGGAACGTGAAAGCTGTTGTCATCGGGGACTCCTGCCGCCAGAGCGTCCCCGTATCCGACAGTTCCGGCCGAATGCCAAGGAGAGCGCCATGACCGATCAGCCCGACCCTGCCGCCAACCTGATCCGGTTCGGCTGGGAGGAATGGGTCTCGCTGCCCGACCTGGGCCTGCCGGCGCTCCGGGCGAAGGTGGACACCGGCGCCCGCACCTCCGCCCTCCACGCTTTCGACATCGAGACCTTCGGATCGGTCGCGAAACCGCGGGTGCGCTTCACGGTCCACCCCATCCCCGGGCGCGAGGACCTCGTGATCCCCTGCTCGGCCGAGATCGTGGACCGACGCAACGTGACCTCGTCCAACGGGGAAAGCGAAAGCCGCTACGTGATCGCCTCGACGCTGCGGGTGGGCGACCAGAGCTGGCGGATCGAGCTCACGCTCACGAACCGCGCGACCATGGCGAGCCGGATGCTCCTCGGGCGAGAGGCGCTCAAGGATCACATCACCATCGTCGCCACCGACCGGTTCCTTCAACCGGAACTCAGCTACGACGTCTACCATTCCTCCCGCATGCGGGAGGTGGCGCCGAACCGGGCGCTTCGCGTCGCGGTTCTCAGCCGCGAGGACAACTACTCCACGCGCCGGCTGGTCGAGGAGGGCGAGGCCCGCGGCCATTCCGTCGAGGTCATCGACACGACGCGCTGCTACATGGCGATCAACGCCCTTTCGCCCGAGGTGCACTACGACGGGCAGCGCCTGCCCCGCTACGACGCCGTGATCCCGCGCATCGGCGCCTCGATCACGCCTTACGGCACCGCGGTCGTGCGCCAGTTCGAGACGATCGGGACATTCTGCATAAACGGCTCGGAAGGCATCGCCGCCTCGCGCGACAAGCTCTACGCCCACCAGCTCATGGCGCGGCACAGGATCGGGATGCCCAACACCGCCTTCGCGGCGAGCCCCAAGGACACCGACAGCCTGATCCGGCTCGTGGGCACGACGCCGCTCATCGTGAAGCTGCTCGAGTCCACGCAGGGAAAGGGCGTTGTGCTGGCCGAGACGCGCAAGGCCGCGCAATCGGTGATCGACGCCTTCCGCGGGCTCAAGGCCAACTTCCTCGTGCAGGCCTTCGTCAAGGAGGCGGCGGGCGAGGACATCCGCTGCCTCGTGGTGGGCCACAAGGTGGTCGCCTCGATGAAGCGCAAGGGCGCGGAGGGCGACTTCCGCTCCAACCTGCACCGCGGCGGCTCGGCCGAGCGGGTGCGCATCACCAAGGCCGAACGCGACACCGCGCTGCGCGCGGCACGCGCCTTCAACCTCAATCTCGCCGGCGTGGACCTCCTGCGCTCCGAGGACGGGGCCAAGGTGCTGGAGGTGAACTCCTCGCCGGGCCTCGAGGGAATCGAGACGGTCTCGGGCAAGAACGTGGCCGGGCTTCTCTACGACGAGATCGAGCGGCGCGTGCGTCCCGCGCCGGTGCGGAAACGCCGCGCCGGCGCGCAGGCGCAATGAGCGCGACGAACGCGCGCGGCCGGCCGGTGGGCGCGGCGCTCGAGGTCGAACTGCCGCGCCCGCGCCCGCCGCGGACGGCCATGCAAGGGCGAAGCTGCCGCCTCGATCCTGCGGATCCGGCGCGCGACGCCGCGGCCCTCCACGCCGCCTTCTCGGAGGATCACGCAGGGGCGGGCTGGACCTACCTGCCCTACGGCCCCTTCGAGACCGCGGAGGCACACGCGCGCTGGATGGAGACGGCCTGCACGCGCGACGACCCGCTCTTCTTCACGATCTCGGACACCGAGGGGCCGGCGGGCCTTGCAAGTTTCCTGCGGATCGATCCCGGCAACGGCTCCGTCGAGGTGGGCCATATCCATCTGTCGCCGCGCCTTGCGGGGACGCGCGCGGCGACGGAAGCCATGTATCTGATGATGGCGCATGTCTTCGACGAGCTGGGATACCGGCGCTATGAATGGAAATGCGACGCGCTCAACGCGGCCTCCCGCCGGGCCGCGCTCCGCCTCGGCTTCGCCTACGAGGGCACGTTCCGCAAGCACACGCACTACAAGGGACGCAACCGCGACACAGCGTGGTTCGCCATGGTCAACGACGACTGGCCGGCGCGCCGCGCGGCGCTCGAGGCGTGGCTCGATCCGTCGAATTTCGACTCGGCGGGCCGCCAGCGGACTCCCCTCGCGCACTGAGATAGGGATGACCCGGGCCCCAGACCCGGGCCACGTCCTCGGCAAGCCGCTCGGCCTCGATGCGGCTCATCTCGCGGCGCGCCAGCGCCACGTCGCCGCAGCAGCGCCGGAGCACGCGCCGCCAGATGCGCAGCGCGGAGCGCGGCGACCAAGGCATCGCCGCCTCGGCGAGCCACTGGCGCAGCGGCGCGGGCAGCGCGTCGAACTCGGCAAGCGGGTCGCGGCCGGAGGGCCCGAGCAGGGAGGACCGCGCCGCGTTCTCGGCCGCACGCCGCCGCACGGGCCGCGCGAGCGCACGGCCCAGCGGGGCGATGGCGCGGGCGAGGCGGTGGCGCATGGGCGGCAGTCCTCTTCGCGCCTCAACATAACGCCGGACCCCGCCCCGGCAAACCGCCTGGGTCCGGCTCCCTTTACGCGAAGCCTGCATTTTCCTATATGATTGGTCAGAATTCAGCCGCGAGGCCTGTCACATGAACGACGCAGCCCAGCCCCTCGAGGGCACGCCCCTCATCCAGCCTTCCTCCACCGAGCATCCGCTCTACGACCAGGTGGTGGAGGCGTGCCGGGGCGTCTACGACCCGGAAATCCCCGTCAACATCTTCGATCTCGGGCTGATCTACACCATCGAGATCGACGAGGAGAACGCGGTTCGGATCATCATGACGCTCACCGCCCCGGGCTGTCCCGTGGCCGGAGAGATGCCGGGCTGGGTGGCCGACGCGATCGAACCGATTCCCGGGGTCAAGCAGGTGGACGTCGAGCTCACCTGGGAGCCGCCCTGGGGCATGGACATGATGAGCGATGAGGCGCGGCTCGAACTGGGCTTCATGTAAGGGGCCCGGGTCGGCGCCTTGAGTGCAGGGCCGCGCGAGCCTACATTCACGCCAAAGGCAACGGAGTTTCCATGTTCGGCATTCCCGGCAAGGCCCCCATCACCCTGACCCCCGTCGCGGTTTCGCAGATCGTCAAGCTGATGGAGCGCGACGGGCGCCACGGCCTGCGCATCGGCGTCAAGAAGGGCGGCTGCGCGGGCATGGAATACACCATGGACTACGCCGCCGAGATCGACCCCAACGACGAGGTCGTGGAACAGGACGGCGCGCGCGTGCTCATCGCGCCCATGGCGCAGATGTTCCTCTTCGGCACCGAGATCGACTACGAGACCTCGCTGCTCGAATCCGGCTTCCGCTTTCGCAATCCCAACGTCACCGAGAGCTGCGGCTGCGGCGAATCGATCAAGT
>CAZPCU010000151.1:0-5428 GCA_964585075.1 uncultured Rhodobacterales bacterium | reverse complement strand
GATCGTCGAGTTGCTGGTCTGGGTGGTGCTCGGGATCGTCTGGGCGCTTCCGCTGAAGGCGATCTTCAAGGGCGTCGGGCAGCCCGACCCCGCCGCGCAGGACGACCCCAACTCGCCCATCGCCGGCATGCCCGTGCTCGAGGTCTGGAAGGCCAAGACCGTCTTCGTCTCCAAGCGCGGGCAGGGAACGGGCTATTCCGGGATCGAGAACCCGCTCTTCTTCAAGGAAAACACACGCATGTTCTACGGCGACGCCAAGGAGAGCCTGAACAAGCTCCTGTCGCTGATCGACTGAGGCCGCGGCGCCGGCGCGGCACGGGAAGGGCGCCCGCCGGGGCGCCCTTTCGCTTTTCGAATCAGCGTCTTGGGCGCCGGGCGGGTCCGCATACCGTCGTGCACCTCTAAGCCCATGGAATCGCGCGGGTTTTCCGCTTTACATTTCCGCGCCGCGGCATAGGCTCGTCGCAATCAGGAGACCGCCATGCCGCCCATCGCCGATCACCCGCTGCGCTACCAGCTCGCCAACGAGCTGCACGCCCGGCCCTTTCCCTCGCTTCCGGCCACGGGGCGCGCGGTCTTCCTCGCCATCAAGCAGCCCGAGGAGGCAGAGGCGCGCGATCGGCAGGCGGACCTCGATCACCTCATCGCGCTCCTCGACCGGCACGGCGCGGACCACCCGAAGCCCGGCGCGACCCACTGGTTCGGCCAGGTCGGCAAGCACCGGTTGAAGTGGGAGAGCCACACGGAGTTCGTCACCTACACCGCCTTTCTCGACGGGCCGGGGGCGCGGCCCTTCGACCCGGACGATTTCTCGGTCTTCCCGTCCGACTGGCTGGACAGCGCGCCGGGCCAGCGCATCACCTCGATCATGCTCCGGCTGGAACCGCTGCCCGAGACCGAGGCCGAGATCGCCGCGCGCGTGGCGGACTGGTTCGTCGCCGAGAGCGTCGCGATCAGCCATGTCGTGGACGACGCGGCCGTGGTGGCGGGCGATTTCCGGATCGATCCCGCGGGCCACATGCGGTTCGCGGTCTTCCCGTCCGAGGGCACCGGGCGGCGGCGCGTGGGGCGCATCGTGCAGCGTCTCTTCGAGATCGAGACCTACAAGACCATGGCGATGCTGGGCTTCCAGCGGGTCAAGGCGCTCGGGCCGCGCATGCACGAGATCGACAAGGAACTCGGCGCGCTGATGTCCGACCTCACCGAGGAGGGCGCCACGGCCGAGGAGACGCTGAAGGCGCTTCTGACCGTCTCGGCGGAGCTCGAGACCCTCTCCGCGCAAAGCGCCTTCCGCTTCGGCGCCACGGCAGCCTACGAGGCCATCGTCACCCAGAGGATCCAGGTGCTCCGGGAGGAGCGTTTCGCCGGGCGCCAGACCTTCGCCGAGTTCATGATGCGCCGTTTCGACCCGGCCATGCGCACCGTCAAGCACACCGAGAGCCGGCTCCAGACCATGGCGGACCGGGCCATGCGTGCGGGCGATCTTCTCAGGACGCGGGTGGACGTGGCCCGCAGCGCCCAGAACCAGGTGCTGCTCGAAAGCATGGACCGCCGCGCCGACCTCCAGCTTCGCCTCCAGAAGACGGTGGAGGGTTTCTCGGTCGTGGCGATCAGCTATTACGCCGTCTCGCTGGGCGGCTACCTGCTCGATCCCCTGGCCGCGATGGTCGGGGTGAGCAAAGGCACCGTCATCGCGGCGATCACTCTGCCGGTTGTGGTCGCGGTGTTCCTCGCCGTGCGGCGTATCCGCGGGAAGATCGGCTGACGGCGCGGAGAGCCGTGTCCGCGCCGAGCGCCCCGGCCGCGATGGCGGCGAGCGCCAGCAGGGCCGCCACCGAGAGCGTCGGGACGCCCGAGAGCCCCGCCCCCACGGTGCAGCCGCCGGCGAGCACGCCGCCCACGCCCATGAGCGCCGCGCCGGCCATGTAGCGGCCGGTCTCGGCCGGACTTTCGAAGCTCTGCCAGCGGAAGCGCCCGAACAGAAGCGCCGCGGCGAGGCTGCCGGCGAGGACGCCGGCCACCAGGCCGGGTCCGAAGCCCGCCGGGATCGAGGTGGCGGCGACCGTCCAGAAGAGGCCCTCGGCCACCGGCCCGGTGAAGGCGAGGCTTTGCTGCGGGATCGGGTCGAAGGAGTCCTGCAGCACGAGCCCCGTGCCGACCCAGCCGAGCGGGACGAGAAGCCCGAGCGCCCCGGCGAGGAGAAGCGTGCCGGCCCCGGCGCCCGAGCGCAGCGCCACGGCGAGCGCGCCCGCGCCGATGAGCCCGCACCAGAGCACCGCGCCCCCGGGCAGCGCGGCGAGGCTCGCCGCCTCGCCGAGCGGCAGCGTCACCGCGCCGAGCGCCATGCGCAGCGGAGCGAGCGCGCCCGACATCGTCGCCTGCGCCGTGACGGCCACGACGAGGATCACGAGAAGGGCGCGAAGATTGCCGCCGCCCGCGAGCACGGTCAGCCGCGAGATGCAGCCGCGGGCGAGCACCATCCCCGCGCCGAAGAGCAGGCCGCCCGCGATGACGGCGAGGACGGGCAGGTCCGCCGCGTGGAACCGGTGATCGGAGAAGCCGATCCACCCCGCGGCCACCGCCGCCTGGGTGCCGAGAAGCGCCGCGGCCAGCGCCGCGAGCCAGACGCCCATGGCGGCGCGCCGGTCCTCGCCCACCAGCGCGCGGCGGAAACAGAAGCGCGTGCGCCCGGCCAGCACCCCGAAGGCGAGGCCGAGGCCGATGGCGAAGATCACCGCCGCCTCGGGCGCGGTGAAGGACTGGATGCCGAGCGTTTCGTACATGCGGCGCCTCCCTGGAAAGGAACAGGGTTCCAGATGAAGCTCTGTCCTCGCGCGATCAAGCGATCGGCGGCGCCATGTCACCACGGATGCGAGGAAGATTTCCCGTCGGAGAGGATTGGGCCGGGCAAGCGTCCGGCTCCGGCGACATCCGCGGCACGGCGGGTCGCCCGGAGCCGCCGCTGAGCCGACCTGATCCTTTTTTCACAAGGCGCGCGCCCCGCGCGTCCCCCTGTCCGCCCCGGGGCGGCGGTGCTACATGTTGGGAAGCCACCGCCCGAGGAGAGGACAGATGCCCGTCAAGAACCGTTTCGCCGAGATGCACGACGAGATCACCGCCTGGCGGCGCGATCTCCACGAGAACCCCGAGATCCTTTTCGAGACGCACCGCACCGCCGGGATCGTGGCCGAGAAGCTCCGCCAGTTCGGCTGCGACGAGGTCACCGAAGGCATCGGGCGGACCGGCGTGGTGGGCGTGATCCGCGGGCGGACCAACAATTCGGGCCGGGTGATCGGGCTCCGCGCGGACATGGACGCGCTGCCGATCGAGGAGAAGACCGGCAAGCCCTACGCGTCGAAGACGAAAGGGGCGATGCACGCCTGCGGCCATGACGGGCACACCGCGATGCTGCTCGGCGCGGCGCGCTACCTCGCCGAGACGCGCAACTTCGACGGCACGGCCGTCGTGATCTTCCAGCCCGCCGAGGAAGGCGGCGGCGGCGGCAAGGAGATGTGCGACGACGGGCTGATGGCGCGCTGGGGCATCCAGGAGGTCTACGGCATGCACAACTGGCCCGGCATGCCGGTGGGCAGCTTCCACATCCGCCCCGGCGCCTTCTTCGCGGCCACCGACCAGCTCGACATCCGCTTCGAGGGCAGGGGCGGGCACGCCGCGAAGCCCCACGAGACGGTGGACACGACGGTGATGGCCGCGCACGCCGTCACCGCGCTCCAGACCATCGCGAGCCGCAACGCGGACCCGGTGGAGCAGATCGTGGTCTCGGTGACGAGCTTCGAGACCTCCTCCTCCGCCTTCAACGTGATCCCGCAATCGGTGCATCTTCGCGGCACGGTGCGCACGCTGAGCCCCGCGATGCGCGATCTCGCCGAGCGACGGGTGCGCGAGATCTGCGCGGGCGTCGCGGCCACCTTCGGCGGGCGCGCAGAGGTGAACTACCAGCGCGGCTACCCGGTGATGGAGAACCACGAGGCCGAGACCGCCTTCGCCGCCGAGGTGGCCCGCGCGGTCGCGGGGGATTGCGGCGAGGCGCCGCTCGTCATGGGCGGCGAGGATTTCGCCTTCATGCTGGAGGAACGCCCGGGCGCCTACATCCTGGTGGGCAACGGCGACACCGCGATGGTCCACCACCCCGAATACGACTTCAACGACGAGGCGATCCCGGCCGGCTGCTCCTGGTGGGCCGAGCTCGTGGAACGGCGGATGCCCGCGGCCTGACGGCGCGGCCCGCTCTGGCCATTCCCCGCGGCCTCGGCTAGGGCGGTGCCGCCGCCCTAGCCCAGGACATCCCATGGACCGCGCGACCGTCGTCTGCATCAAGTGGGGCACGGCCTTCGGCCCCGACTACGTGAACCGCCTCTATTCCGGCGTGCGGCGGAACCTCGCCCGGCCCGTCCGCTTCCTCTGCATGACGGAACACGCGGAGGGCATCCACCCCGACGTGGAGATCCTCCCGCTCCCCTCCGAGCCCTTCCAGGCCGAGATGGACCGCGCCCTCGCCGTGGCGAACCGGCAGGGCGCGATGCGCAAGGTCTCGCTCTTCCGCCCCGGCGCGATCCCCGACCACGCGGGGCCGGTGCTCGGCTTCGACCTCGACGTGGTGATCACCGGCGACCTGGAGCCGATCTGGGCGCTCGATCCCGCGAAGGTCGCCATGCGCCACGACTGGGTCGAGAAGCGCAAGGGCCGGCCCACCGGCCACGGCTCCGTCTTCCGCTTCGATCCCGACCGGCACGGCTATCTCTACGAGGACATCGCCGCGAATCCTTACGAGGAGGTCGCGCGTGCCCGTGGTTCCGAGCAGCGCTACACCTCTCACAAGGCGATGGAGCGGGGTGATTTCCTCTATATCCCGCCGGAATGGGTGGTGAGCTTCAAGCACGACTGCCTGGGCCTGCCGCCCGTGAACTGGCTCAGCCCGCCGCGCCTGCCCGAAGACGCGCGCGTCGTCTGCTTTCACGGCCGCCCCAAGATGCCCGAAGCCGTCGAGGGCTATCGCGGCTCGCTCCTGCGCCGGTCGCTGCCCTGCGCCTGGCTGAAGGAGCACTGGATCGATCGCGCCCGCACCGATCTCGGCCCCGGCTGGGCCTGACCAGAAGGCGCGCGCTGGCGCGCGCAAGGCCTCTGGCACTTCGTGCGGTTGGGGTCGCGCCCCCGCCGCCTGCCGGCGGCTCACCGGCGGAGGCCTGCGCCAGGAAGAGAGGCGCAAGGCGATGCGGGCATCTTCCTCTTGCGAGAAATACCCTGGGGGTGAATTGGGCATCTGCCCAAGAGGGGGCGAAGCCCCCTTGCCGAGACCGGCCCCGACGCGGATCGGGCCGCGGTCAGCCGCCGGTGTGGCTCATGTGGCGCGAGACCTGGCCGTCGGGGCGCTGCCGGGAGTAGTCGAAATCATGGCCGCGGGGCTTGC
>CAZPCU010000150.1:0-5441 GCA_964585075.1 uncultured Rhodobacterales bacterium | reverse complement strand
ACGCAGGAGAGCTCCTGCATGTCGAAGGGGGAGTGGCGTGAATTTCAGAGTGTCATTTGGGAGGGTTGAATGGCGAGCGTAGAAGAGGCGATACAGGTTCTGTCGCGGCGTGTGCGGGAGCATACAGAAACGATCTCAACAGAGGAGGCTGCAAAAACTTCCATAATTTTGCCCTTTCTTCAGGCGCTGGGATATGACGTGTTCAATCCCGGCGAGGTTGTGCCTGAATTTACCGCTGATGCTGTTGGAAAGAAGGGAGAAAAGGTCGACTACGCGATAAGAATTGATGGAGAGGTGAAGATTCTTATCGAGTGCAAGGGCCTCAATACAGAACTTGAAGTCAAGCATCTTTCCCAGCTGTTCAGATACTTCACCGTGACGAAGGCCAAGTTTGGTCTTTTGACCAACGGTCGAATATTCAAGTTCTATTCGGATCTGGAAGAGCCGAACAAACTTGATGCCAAGCCTTTTTTCGTGTTCGATATCCTGAATGTTAATCAGGCTGCTCTTGCAGAGCTGAAAAAATTCGAGAAGTCTTCATTCGACGTGGAAGGCATTCTCGCGAATGCAGAGCGGCTGAAGTATGTTTCGGCCGTGAAGAACTTCTTGCTGGAACAGTTGGAGGCGCCTTCACCGGACTTCGTGAAGGTTGTTGCGAGCGAAGTATATGACGGCCGCGTGACAGCCCATGTGCGGGAGATGATTGGTAGCGCAATAAGGAGCGCATTCCGTGAGATTGTTCGCGATGCAGTGGAAACTCGTCTGACTGATGCGCTGAAAGGCGATCATCAGAAAGAGGTGGAGGATGAGACTGGCGAGGTTAGATCGGAAGGAGAAATAGAGACCACGGAAGAAGAGATAGAAGGGATGCTCATTATTCGAGGTATAGTAAGGAACAAGATATCTGGAGACCGTGTGGGCATTCGGGACGCTAAGTCTTATTGTGCAGTGTTGATTGATGATAACAATAGGCGGCCCTTGGCGCGACTTCACTTCAACAGAAGCCAGAAATATATTGGCCTGTTTGATGGTGGAAGTGAGGAGCGAGTGCCAATCGACGGGCTGGGCGACATTTACAAGTATGAAGACCGGCTTAGAGCAACTGCCGAAAAGTATGCAGACTGACCGCGGCTGCGTTGAGATGGATCGCCCCGAAACCGCCTTAACCCTGCCGCATCCCCCTGCTAGCCTCGTCGCGCGGACGAGAGGAGGATCCCCATGAGCGACGACCAGCCCTTCGACTTCACGCCCCCGCGGGAGGGCGATCTGTCCTTCACCTTCTGGCCCAGGGAAGGCCGGCTCACCCGCGCCGCGATCGGCGTCCCGACGGAGGAAGCCGACCGGGTGGCGGGCTTCGCGCCGGGCACCGAGGGCGAGCCCGCGCTGCCCGATGCGCCGGCGGCGCTTTCCCCGGACGGCGCGTGGAGCTTTCTGACCATCGAGGGAGAGATCGACGGCGAACTTCCCGCGCGTGCGGTCTTTTCCGAGATGCCGAGCGCGATCATATTCGGAGGACTCGACCAGGACGGCCGGAACCGGCAGATGCAGATCAACCGGGGCTGAGCCGTTCGCATTCCAGGAGGACCCGATGCAGATCCAGTTGAACACCGACAACCACCTTCATGGCGATGCGCGCCTGCAGGAAGTGGTGGAGCGCCTCGTGACCCAGGCGCTGGGGCCGGTGGCGGCGCGGCTCAGCCGCGTCGAGGTGCATCTCAAGGACCTCAACGCCGACAAGGGCGGCGTGGACATCCGCGCGACCGTCGAGGCGCGGCCCGAGGGGCTGCGCCCCTTCGGCGCGCACCACGACGACACCGGCATCGAGGCCGCCGTGCGGGGCGCGGCGAAGAAGATGCGCGCGCGCCTCGAGCACGAGTTCGGCAAGCTCGCCGACAAGCGATAACGATCCGCCGGGCGCCGCCCGCCGTAACCTTCAGGAAACGGGAAAAGGGACGGCCCCCATGCAGATCGCATTGCTCTACCTCGTCACGGCGGGCGTGTTCCTCGTGCTCGATGCGCTCATGCTGAACACGGTTCTGCGCCCGCTCTTCGAGGGGCGGATCGGCGGGATCATGGCCGAGCCGTTGCGGCTCGGTCCCGCGGCGGCGTTCTACCTCGCCTATGTGGCGGGCCTTCTCTACCTCGTCTCGGTCCCGGCGCTGCGCGACGGCGACCCGGTGCAGGCGCTTGTGGGCGGCGCGGTGCTGGGCTTCGTGGCCTACGGCACCTACGAGTTCACCAACTACGCGGTGCTGCGCGACTGGCACTGGTCGCTCGTCGCGACGGATCTCGCCTGGGGCACGGTGCTGACGGCCGTCTCCGCCTGGGCCGGGGTCGCCGCGCTGCGCGCCTTCGGCTGACGCCGCCCGGTCCGGCAGCACGCTGGACGGCCTGTCATCCAGCCGTTACATTTTCGTCATGAAACTGTTACGCGCGCTTCCCGCGGCGCTCCTCGCCGCGTCTGCCGGCGGTCCGGCCGCGGCCGTGTCCCCGATCGCGGAGATGCTCTGCCAGCCCACCCCCAGTCTCGTTCAGAAGCTCACCGAGCAGTTCGGCGAACGCCGCCGCGCCACCGGTCTCCGCGGGCGCGAGCAGATCATGGAGGTCTGGACGGACGAGGACGGCGGCTGGACGCTGGTGGTGAGCTATGCCCACGGCACCTCCTGCATCGTGGCCATGGGCGAACACTGGCAGGAGGTCCGCCGCGATCCGGCCTGAGCCGGCTCACGCGCCCTTGGCATTCCCCGCCCCCGCGCGTATACGCCCGCCCTGATCCAGGGGAGCCGGGGGCGATGCAGGGCAGCGCGAACCTCAACATCATGATCAAGGCGGCGCGCAAGGCGGGCCGGTCGCTGGTCAAGGATTTCCGCGAGGTCGAGAACCTCCAGGTCTCGCGCAAGGGTGCGGGCGATTTCGTGACGCGCGCGGACCTCGCCGCAGAGGCGATCCTGAAGGAGGAGCTTCTCGGCGCGCGGCCGAACTACGGCTGGCTCGCCGAGGAGGGCGGGGAGACGCCGGGCGCCGACCCGACGCGGCGCTGGATCGTGGATCCGCTCGACGGCACGACGAATTTCCTGCACGGCCTGCCGCACTGGGCGATCTCCATCGCGCTCGAGCACAAGAAGCAGATCGTCGCCGCGGTGGTGTTCGACGCGGCGAAGGACGAGCTCTACTACGCCGAGAAGGGGCAGGGCGCCTGGATGAACGACAGCCGGCGCCTGCGCGTCTCGGGCCGGTCGCGCATGGCCGAGGCGCTCTTCGCCACGGGCGTGCCGTTCGGCGCGAAGCGGACGCTACCCGCCACGCTGCAGGATCTCGCGCGGCTCATGCCGGAATGCGCGGGCGTGCGGCGCTGGGGCGCGGCGGCGCTCGACCTCGCCTACGTGGCGGCGGGCCGCTACGAGGGCTTCTGGGAGCGCGAGCTCCGGATCTGGGACGTGGCCGCCGGCAGCCTGCTGGTGACCGAGGCGGGCGGGCTCGTCGGGCCGCTCCGCGATGGCGCCGACCCGCTCGCGACGGGCGAGATCATCGCCGCCAACGCGGACATCTTCGAGGGGTTCGCCGGGATCATTCGCGCCGGTTGATCCAGGGCTTCGTGCGCCGGCGCCCGGCGCGCGGCACATGGGTGCGGCTCATCCGGTAGGTGGCGGCCGGGTGCGGCGGCTCGCCGTGGGTGCGCGTCCAGAAGGCCGGGCCGCCGCGCGTGAGCCACAGCGGCAGGGTCAGCACGACCCCGACGAGGAAGCCGCCCGCATGGGCCCAATAGGCCACGCCGCCCGCCGTCGCGTCTGCCGCGACGCCGCTGAAGAGCTGCAGCGCGAACCAGACGCCGAGCATCAGCCAGGCCGGCACCGGGATGACCTTGAAGATGATCACGAGGATGACGAGCACATCCACCCGCGCCTTCGGGAAGAGCAGCAGGTAGCCGCCCATCACGCCCGCGATCGCGCCCGAGGCGCCGACCATCGGCACCTCGGAGTAGGGCGCCGAGAGCGCCTGCGCCAGCGCCGCGCCGATCCCGGAGGCGAAGTAGAAGGCGAGAAAGCCGCCATGGCCCATCTCGTCCTCCATGTTGTCGCCGAAGATGAAGAGGAACAGCATGTTCCCGGCGAGATGCATGAACCCGCCATGCAGGAACATCGAGGTGACGATGGTGTGGTAGTCCCGCCCTTCGGCGAGATGGTCCGGGGTGAGCGCCCAGTCGTCGAAGAAGGCCTGTATCGCCCAGGGGTTCGCGAAGGCCTGCACATAGCTGAGGAAGGCGAGGATGTTCGCCGCGATCAGGACATAGGTCACGTAGGGTGTGCGCCCCGAAGGGTTGTGATCGCGGATCGGAAACATGGGGCTAAGCTGAGCGCTGCCCCACCGTCCGTCAAGCGGCGCCGGAGAGAAGCGCCGCGTTTCCGCCCGCCGCCGTGGTGTCCACGCAGACGTGCCGCTCGGCGCAGACATGGCCGGTATCGGGCAGGCCGGTGACGAGCGGCACGAGCGGCCCCTCCCGCGCGGCGAGGGCCTCGTCCATGGCGCGGCCGGTCTCGACGTCTCCCCACCAGAGGACGCAGGAGAGCTCGCCGAGGGGCGTGAGCGCCTGCGGATCGACGCGGCCGGCGGCCTCCACCGCGATGCCGCCCAGGGCGCGCACCGCCTCGGCCTGCCGCCGCGCGGCGTCGGGACCGGGCCCCGCACAGAGGGCGGGCGCGCCCGGCAGCACGGAAAGCCGGTTCGACTCGCCCGTGGGGCCCGGCAGCGTCATGGTCTCCCGCCTCTCGGGGCGCGGCGCACGGGCCACGGCCTCGGCGAGCGCCGCGTCGTCCATGGGTCCGGTCCAGTCCCCGGCCGGCGAGGGCGCCTCGTGGCGGCAGAACCGGGCGAGGTAGTGCGGCCCCCCCGCCTTCGGCCCGGTGCCCGAAAGCCCCTCGCCGCCGAAGGGCTGGCTGCCGACGATCGCGCCGATCTGGTTGCGGTTGACGTAGATGTTGCCGGCATGGACGCGGTCGCAGACATGCTGCACGCGGTCGTCGATCCTGGTCTGGAGCCCGAAGGTGAGGCCGTAGCCCGTGGCGTTGATCGCCGCGATCACGGCGTCGATCTCCTCGGCGCGGAAGGTGGCGATGTGCAGCACCGGCCCGAAGACCTCGCGTTCGAGATCCCCGATGCCCGTCACCCGGATGAGCGCCGGGCCCACGAAATGGCCACCCGACGGCGCTGCGATGCTGTGGACAAGCCGCCCTTCCTCTTTCGCTGCCGCAACATAGTCGGAGATGTTCCTGTGGGCGTCTTCGTCGATCACGGGCCCGACATCGGTGGAAAGCGCCCAGGGATCGCCCATGGCGAGCGCGTCCATGGCGCCCGTGAGCATCTTCGTGAACTCGGGGGCGATGTCCTCCTGCACGTAAAGGCAGCGCAGCGCCGAACAGCGCTGGCCCGCCGACTGGAAGGCG
>CAZPCU010000149.1:0-5504 GCA_964585075.1 uncultured Rhodobacterales bacterium | reverse complement strand
GCCGTCGATCATCTTCGGCAAGTAGGTCGCCTTCTGCGCCTCGGTGCCATGGGCGCGGATGGTCGAATAGGCGCCGTGGGTCAGGCCCTGGTACATGTTGAAGGCCATGTTGGCGGAGACGAACATCTCGCCCACCGCGGAGCCCATGAGGTAGGGCATCCCCTGCCCGCCGTAGTCCGGATCCGCGTCGAGGCCCATCCAGCCGCCCGCGCGCATCTGCTCGTAGGCGTCCTTGAAGCCGTCGGGCGTGCGCACCACGCCGTTCTCGAGCGTGCAGCCCTGCTCGTCGCCCACCGTGTTCAGGGGCGCGAGGACCTGTTCGGAGATCTTGCCCGCCTCCTCGAGGATCGCCGCGGTGGTGTCCCGGTCGAGCTCGTCGTAGCCGGGGATCTCCGCCTCCGAGACGTTCAGAACGTCGTGCAGGATGAACTGCATGTCCTTGATGGGGGCTTCGTAGATCGGCATGTCTCTCCTCCGTCGGGTGGCCGCGGGCGGGGGAGCCGCCTTACTCGGCCGCTTTCTTCGTCTGGTTCAGCGAGGCGAGCATCTTCTCGCCCCACTTGAGCTGTTCCTTCAGATCGGCGATCGCTTCGTCGAGCTCGGCGCGCTGGCGCTCGAGATCGCCGAGGCGCTCCCTGGCGAGTTCGTAGGTCCGCGCGAGCTGCGTGTGCTGCTGGTCTCCCACGTAATAGAGGTCGAGAAGCTGGCGGATCTCCTCGAGCGTGAATCCGAACCGCTTGCCCCGCAGGATGAGCTTGAGGCGGGCGCGGTCGCGCCGGGTGAACAGGCGCTTCTGGCCCTCCCGGATCGGGAAGAGCAGCTCTTTGGCCTCGTAGAACCGGAGCGTGCGCGGTGTCACGTCGAACGCGTCGCACATCTCGCGGATGGTCATGGTTTCTTCGGTCATCGTCTTCTTTCCTAGAACGTCTGCTCTGGTTGACGGGCCGCTAGATGTGGAACGCGCAGCCCTGTTACAACAGGCGCTGACGTTTACGTAAGCGAGACGCCGCGTCACTTCGAGAGTGACGTAACTTTCCGAATTCGGTGGCCGGCGGCAAGGCAAGAATCGGTCGTGGGCGGCGGGGCCGCTGAGGGGGCCGTCGCGCGGCGGAAGGGCTGCGTGCCGTCGTGTCGCGGGGCGCCCGGGCTCAGCCCTTGCGCGTCGGGAGATCCACCTCGGCCGCGGTGCGCTCGCGCATCTGCCTGAGCTCCTCGATCGCCTCGTCCAGCTGCGCCCTTTGGCGTTCGAGCTCCTCGAGCTGGCGGTCGGCGAGCTCGACGAAGGCGCGCATCTGCGCCTCGGTGCCCTCGTGCTCGTAGATCAGCAGCCACTGGCGGATTTCCTCGAGCTGGAAGCCGTAGCGCCGGCCGCGCAGGATGAGCGTCATGCGCGCGCGCTCGCGCGAGCCGTAGAAGCGCTGCCGCCCCTCGCGCTCGGGCTGGAGAAGCTCGATATACTCGTAGTAGCGCAGGGTGCGCGGTGTCACGTCGAACGCCGCGCACATCTCCTTGAAAGACAGCCGATCCGACATCGCGCCTCGTTCCTCCGCGCGGAAAGGGTAGGGCGGCGCGCGGGCGGGAGCAACCGCCGCGGGCACTTGCACCGCCGGGCGCGCGGCGCGACAGTGCCCGCGCAGCATCCCGCGAGGTTCGGACATGGCCGTGGACAAGACCAGGATGGCCCGGCAGTTCACCGAGGCGATCCCCCATGCAAGGGCGCTCGGCATGGAGTTCACCCATGTCGGCGACGGCGAGGCGTCCATGAAGATGCCCTACGATCCGCGTTTCGTGGGCGACCCGGAGACGGGCGTCATCCACGGGGGCGCCGTCTCGGCGCTCATGGACACCTGCTGCGGCGCCGCGGTGATGAGTCATCCCGCCTCGCCCGGCGCGACCGCCACCATCGACCTCAGGATCGACTACATGCGGCCCGCGGCGCCCGGGCAGGGCATCCGCACCCACGCGACCTGCTACCGCGTCACCCGCTCGGTCGCCTTCGTCCGCGCAACGGCCTTCGACGACGACGACAGCCGCCCCGTGGCCACCGCGACGGGCGCCTTCACCGTGGAGACGCGGCGATGACAGCGCGCCGGCCCGATCCGGTGCAGGCGGTGAAGCAGCGCCGCGACGCGGCGCTCACCGCGCTCGTCGAGGGTGTGCCCTACATCCAGTATCTCGGGATCCGCTTCGACCGCCGGGGCGACGAGCTGACCGCGCTTCTGCCCTTCGACGAGAAGCTCATCGGCAACCCGATGCTGCCGGCCATCCACGGCGGCGTGACGGCGGCCTTCCTCGAGGTCGCGGCGGTGATCGAACTGTCCTGGCAGATGCTCTGGCCCGATATCGAATCGGGCGCGCTCGATCCCGACCGGCTGGCGGCGGGGGAGTTGCCGCGCCTGCCAAAGACCATCGACTTCACCGTGGACTACCTGCGCTCCGGCCTGCCGCGCGACGCCTATGCCAGGGCGCGGGTGAACCGGTCGGGCCGGCGCTATGCCAGCGTCCACGTGGAGGCGTGGCAGGACAACCGGAGCCGGCTCTTCGCGCAGGCGACGGGCCATTTCCTGATGCCGCCACGCGACGATGACGGCTGACACGGCGGCGCGCAGGCCGCGCGCCGTCACCCATGCCCGCGTGCTGAAGATCGCGGTTCCGATCGTGATTTCCAACGCGACGATCCCGCTTCTCGGCGCGGTGGACACGGGCGTGGTGGGCCAGATGGGCGAGGCCGCGCCGATCGGCGCGGTGGGAATCGGCGCCATCGTCATATCGGCCGTCTACTGGGTCTTCGGCTTCCTGCGCATGGGCACCACGGGCCTCGCGGCGCAGGCCGAGGGGGCGGGCGACGGCGCGGAGGTGGCGGCACTGCTCACGCGGGTGCTCATGATCGGCCTCGCCGCCGGGGCCGCGCTCATCCTGCTGCAGCTCCCGCTCTTCTGGGCCGCCTTCCGCCTCGCCCCGGCGAGCGCCGAGGTGGAGGCGCTCGCCCAGGGCTACCTCTCCATCCGGATATGGAGCGCGCCCGCCGCCATCGCGATCTACGGGCTGACCGGCTGGCTCATCGCGCTGGAACGGACGCGCGCGGTGCTGGTGCTGCAGGTCTGGATGAACGGGGTCAACATCCTGCTCGATCTGTGGTTCGTCCTCGGCCTCGGCTGGGGCGTGGAGGGGGTGGCCTTCGCGACCTTCCTCGCGGAGTGGTCGGCATTGGCGCTGGGCCTATGGCTCTGCCGCGACGCGTTCCGCCGGCCCGAGTGGCGCGACCGGGCGCGGGTCATGGACGCCGAGCGCCTGCGGCGCATGGCCGTGGTGAACACCGACATCCTGATCCGCTCGCTTCTCCTGCAGGCGATCTTCGTCTCCTTCCTCTTCATCGGCTCGGATTTCGGGGATGTCACGCTGGCCGCGAACCAGGTGCTCATGCAGTTCCTGCAGATCACCGCCTATGCGCTCGACGGTTTCGCCTTCGCCGCCGAGGCGATCGTCGGCCAGGCGATGGGGGCGCGCAGCCTCGCCACGCTCCGCCGCGGCGCGGTGGTGTCCAGCATCTGGGGCGGGCTCTCGTCCCTCGGCATGGCGGCGGCCTTCGCGCTGGGCGGCCCCGCGATCATCGACCTGATGGCGACCGCGCCGGAGGTGCGGGCCGAGGCGCGCGCCTTCCTGCCCTGGATGGTCGCCGCGCCGCTCATCGGGCTCGCGAGCTGGATGCTCGACGGGATCTTCATCGGTGCGACGCGTACCGCCGACATGCGCAACATGATGGCGGCGAGCTTCGCGATCTACGTCGCCGCGGCGCTCGTCCTCGTGCCCGCCTGCGGCAATCACGGGCTCTGGGCGGCGCTTCTCGTCTCCTTCGTCGCGCGCGGCGTCACGCTCGGCCTGCGCTACCCCGCGCTGGAGCGGGCGGCGGCCTGATTGGTCGGCGAACTGAAACGCTTTGTTGACCCGGCGCACCGTGGGAAACTAACGAAGGGTCATCTAGGGTGCCGCGAGAGCTGGGGAGAGGTCCGGGCCATGACCGCATTGCATTTCGACGCCGAGACGCTGCTGCTTTCGACCGACGAGGCGCGCGCGGCCGGCAAGGAGCTCCACGACAAGTATGTCGCCGCGGCGCCCTATCCGCACATCTGCATCGACGATTTCCTGCCGGAGGAGATTCCCGCCCGTGTCCTCGAGGAACTCGAGCAGCTGCCCGAGGCGCAGCACAGCTACAGCCGCCCGCAGGAAAACCTGAAATCCAATTACAGCCCGGAGCGCCTGCCGCTCTACACGCGGCGCGTGATCCAGGCGCTCAACTCCCGGGCCTTCCTCCTCTTCCTCGAGGACATGACGGGCATCAAGGGGCTCATCCCCGATCCCTACTACGCCGGCGGCGGGGTGCATGTGGTCTCGAATGGCGGTCACCTCGATATCCATGCCGACTTCAACTACCACGAGAAGCTCAACCTCGAGCGGCGGCTCAACGTCCTCGTCTACCTGAACCGGGACTGGAAGGAGGAGTGGGGCGGCTCCTTCGAGATCTGGAACAAGGACATGTCCGAGAAGGTCGAGAGCGTCACGCCCGTCTTCAACCGCATGGTCTGCTTCAGCACCGGGTCCGACACCTGGCACGGCAACCCCGAGCCGGTGAACCACCCGGAGGGCGAGTCCCGGAAGTCCATCGCGCTCTACTACTACACCGCGACCTGGTCGCCGCAGCGTCGCAAGCACACGACGCTGTTCAAGCCGCGGCCCGGCACGGCCGACAAGCCCGACCGGGAGATCGCGCGCCGCGAGTTCATGGAGGACATCATTCCGCCCTTCATCTACCGGCGGATCGCGGGGCACCTGCACAAGATCGGGCTCTGACCCCTCGCGGTCACAGCCAGTCCGACCGGCCCGTCCCCACCGCCTCGGTGACGTTGCCGAAGCCCGCACGCGCGAGCAGGTCGTCGAGGCCGCGCGCGATGTCCTCCACCAATGACAGGCCACCATAGGCGAGCGCCGTGTAGAGCTGCACCGCCGAGGCGCCCGCGCGGATCTTGTCGTAGGCGTCGCGCGCCGACGCGATCCCGCCCACGCCGATGAGCGGCATCTCGCCCTCGGTGAGCTCGGAGAGCTGCGCGAGCACGGTGGTGGAGCGCTCGAAGAGCGGCCGGCCGGAGAGCCCGCCCCCCTCTTCCGCCACGGGCCCGGACACGCCGATGCGCGAGACCGTGGTGTTGGTGGCGACGATCCCGTCCACCCCGGCCTCGCGCGCCACGCCCGCGATGTCGGCCAGCTCGGCGCCCGTGAGGTCCGGCGCGATCTTGAGAAAGACGGGAAAAGGCCGCGGGAGCGCGTCGCGCGCATCCAGGACGCCAGCGAGAAGCGCGGCGAGCGCCCGGGCGCCCTGGAGGTCGCGTAGCCGCTCGGTGTTGGGCGAGCTCACGTTGACGGTGGCGAAGTCGAGCCAGCGGCCGCAATGGGCGAGCACACGGGCGAAATCGCCGGCGCGGTCGGCGCTGTCCTTGTTGGCGCCGAGA
>CAZPCU010000148.1:0-5513 GCA_964585075.1 uncultured Rhodobacterales bacterium | reverse complement strand
TGCCGAGCCACATCGCCTTGGTGTTGACGTTCATGATCATGTCCCAGTTGTCTTCGTCGATATCCATGAAGAACCGGGGCTTGTTCAGTCCGGCGTTGAAGAGCCCGACATTGATCTCGCCGAAGGCGTCCACGGTGGCGGCCACGGCGGCGGCGTTGTCCTCGCGCCGGGTGACGTCCATCTTCACCGCGATCGCCTGCCCGTTGCCGCGGGCGTTGATCTCCCCGGCCACCTTCTCCGCCTCGTCGATGTCGATGTCGCCGATGCAGACATTGGCGCCCTGCTCGGCGAAATGCTGGGCGTTGGCCGCGCCCATGCCCTTGGCCGCGCCCGTGATCAGGATGTTCTTGCCCTTGAGGCGTTCGGGGTCCATGTCGCTCCTCCCTTGGTCCCTGGTGTCTCAGAACAGCGCCTCGGCCCGGGACTGGGCCGCGCGCAGCGTCTCGCGCGGGGATTTCAGGCCCCGCAGCATGTCGTGGAACTCCTCGCCGCAGATGCGGATGATGTCGCTGATCCGGGGGATCGGCGGGCGCGGCCAGAACTGGAGCTCGTCGCGCCAGGACATCGCCTCCACCGCCTCGAAGATCGTCGAGATGCGCCGCACCTCCGGGTCGGCGCCCACCGAGTAGCGCGGATTGGTGCGGCTGCCGTTCAGCACGAAGAGCTTCTGCGCCTCCGGCGAGGTGAAGACGGCGAGCGCCTCCGCGGCCGTCTCGCGGCGCTCCGGGGCGAGATTGGCGGGGATGCCCAGCGCGTAGCCGCCCACGGGGGCGACCGGGCTGCCGCCCGGGCCGGCCGGATGCGGCAGGTAGCCCGTCTGCCCGCAGGCGGGCGAGGACGGGTCGAGCTCGAAATAGGGCGCCAGCAGCGTGTAGCCGTAGGCCATGGCGATGGAGCCCGCGGCGTAGGGGCGGATGCGCTCGTACCACGACATCGAAAAGATGTCGGGCGGCGAGTAGGCGAGAAGCTCGCGCAGGAACTCGGCGGCGGCGAGCCCGGCCTCGGTGTCGATGGTCGGGCGGTGGGCGCCGCCGGCGAGGTCGGCGCAGTCGAAGCCGCCCGAGATCGGCACGAGGTCCAGCACCGGCTGGCCGAAATCGGCAAGCGTCATCAGCACCGTGTGGCCGAGCGCGGTGCCGCGCGCGGCGTTCCAGGCGATCCCGTGGACGCCGCGGGCCGGGTCGTGCAGCGCGCGCGCCGCGTCGAGCAGCGCCCCGGTCGTCGTCGGCGGCTCCAGCCCCGCCTGCGCGAACATGTCCTTGCGGTAGAAGAGCAGCTCCGGCGTGGTCTGGGCCGGCACGCCGTAGGGCCGTCCGCCCCAGTGGATGGCGGCCCAGCCGGCGGTGTGGAAGTCGGCCGGGTCCAGGCGTGCGACGTCCATCACCTCGTCGAGCGGCAGCAGCACGCCCTTTTCGACGAACTCGCCGATCCAGGGCAGGTCCACGGCGACGATGTCGTAGCGGCTGGTGCTGCGCTCGGCGTTCTTGAGCGCCTCGTCGCGCAGCCGGTCGATCGAGAAGGCGCGCTGGTGGATCGAGAGCCCGATGGACTGCTCGAACTGGCGCTTGAGATTGTCCATGACCATGAAGGTCGGGTCCCCGTGGGCCAGCACGCGCAGCCCGCCGGCGAGACGGAGCGGCTCGCTGCGCGCCCCGAGCGCGGGGACCGCATGGGCCACGCGGTAGGAGCCGCCGAAATAGTAGTCGTCCGTCGCCGGATCGCGGGCGCCGAGGCCGAGCCGGGACTCGGTGAGCCGGCGCAGCCGGTCGGCGAGCTGCGTCCACGCCTCCAGCAGGGCGGGGCTCGGGTGCAGCGAGAAGGTCTTGCCGCTCGCCGTGCGGGGGCGCTGCTCGATGAGCCCCGCGTCGAGCATCGCGCGCAGGCGGCGGGTGCCCGTGGCGTAGGGCACGTGGCTCGCGCCGATGATGGAGGTCGGGGTGACGGTCCGGCCCTCGAAGTGGCAGCGCAGCAGGTAGAGCGCCATGCGCAGATGCGGGTCCGTCGAGACAAGATCGATCGTGCCCTCGACCTCCTCGCAGAGATCCTCCATGTAGCCGATCAGGCGCAAGGCGTCGCCCTTGGCCGCGGGCATCGCGGCCGAATGCGGGTCCAGTCTGCCGATCTTGCTCATTCCGAAGGTCGCTTTGGGCGGGCGCGGCGCGTCGGCGCCGGCGGTTTCGTTCGATCTGGATTTTCTCGATTGCGCCATCCTGGGCCCTCGCAACATGTTCATTCCGGACAGGTCGTGGTATCGCCACTATATCCAAAATGGATATCGGGCGCTCCATTGTGGACATGTTATGGGCATCGCGGCCGGGCCCGAGGGCGCAAGGTCAGCGATGTTCGCCGCCCGGAAGCGCGGCGATTCCCCCGCCCGGAGGAGGGTGCGGGGCCAGAACAGATTGCAGACGAACCGGGAGGAGAATCCGAATGAAACTGCGCAGCATGCTTGCCGCCACCACCGCCGCGGGCCTCGGCCTCGCCGGGGCGGCGACCGCCCAGGAATACCGGATCGGGATCACGCAGAACAACGTGGGCGTGGACAGCTACCAGACCACCTACGAGAAGGCCTTCATCGCCGCCGCGGAAGCGAACGACATGGTCGAGACCGTGGTGCTCGACGCGGGCGGCGACGTGGCCCGCCAGATCGCCCAGATGGAGGACCTCATCCAGCAGGAGGTGGACGCCATCATCATCTGGCCCACGAACGGCGAGGCGGTGATCCCGGCGGTGCGCAAGGCCTTCCAGGCCGACATCCCGGTGATCGTCACGAACTCCAACATCGCCGAGCAGGGCTTCGACTTCGTGGCCTCCTTCTCGGGGCCCGACAACATCACCCAGGGCGCGCGCTCGGCCGAGATCATGTGCGACCGCTTCAAGGAGATGGGCATCGAGGACGAGGCGCAGATCGTCCAGATCTCGGGCCAGCCCGGCTACACCACCGCGATCGAGCGCGCCAAGGGCTTCGAGGACCGTCTGCCCGAGGTCTGCCCGAACGTGACCCTGATGGAGACGCAGCCGGGCGACTGGAACCGCGAGAAGAGCCAGCAGGTGATGGAGGCCTTCCTCGTCAAGTACGACGACATCGACGGCGTCTATTCCGGCGACGACAACATGGGCGTGGGCGCGCTCAACGCCGCGAAGGCCGCGGGCCGCGCCGGGGACATCGTCTTCGTCGGCGCAACGAACTTCGCGGTGGGCTACGAGGCGATGGCCAACGGCGACTACTGGGGGTCCATCTACCAGTCGCCGGTGGATGACGCCGAAGCCGCTCTCCAGACCGCGATCGACGTGCTCGAAGGCGAGGACGTGCCGTTCCTGAACTACTTCGACACGCCGAAGATCACCCAGGAGAACATGGGCGAGTTCTCCAAGCCCGTCTTCTGAGCGAACCTCCCCGGGCGGTCGCGGGGCTCCGGCGCCGCGGCCGCTTCCGGCAAGGAACGGACACTTCGCGCGGGAGGTCGGCATGGGACGCGTATCGGGGCGGGTCTGCCTGGTGACGGGTGCGGCCCGCGGGATCGGGCGGGCCATCGGCGAGGCGCTGCTCGCGGAAGGCGCGCAGGTCTGCTTCGCCGATCTCGACGGAGAGCGCGCGGCGCAGGTCGCCGAGGCGGCGAACGCGCGCCTCAACGGCAATGCCGGCAACGCCATGGCGGTCGGGCTCGACGTGCGCGACCGCGCCTCGGTGCGAAACGCGGTCTCGCAGGTGGTGGAGCGCTACGGGCGCCTCGACGTGAAGTTCAACAACGCGGGCGTCAACAAGCCCATGAACTTCATGGACGTGACCGAGGAGAACTGGAACTTCATCATGGGCGTGAACGGTCTCGGCTGCCTGATCGGCATGCAGGAGGCGGCCCGCCAGATGATCGCGCAGGGCAGGGGGGCCGACGGGCTCGCGGGCAAGATCGTCAACACCGCCTCGATCGCCAGCCGCCAGGGTTTCGACAACGTGGCGCCCTACTGCGCCTCGAAGTGGGCGGTGGTCTCGCTCACGCAATCGGGGGCGCGGGACCTCGCGCGCCATGGTATCACCGTGACGGGCTTCGCGCCCGGGGTGGTGGCCACCGAGATGTGGGACCAGGTGGACCGTGACCTGATGGAGATCGGCGCCGCAGAGCGGCCCGGGCAGGCGATGGAGGAGTTCGCCGCCGACATCCTGAAGGGCCGCGTCGCGACGCCCGCCGACATCACCGGCACGACGACGTTCCTCGCCGCGCGCGAGAGCGACTACATGACCGGGCAGGTCGTCATGATCGACGGGGGCATGACCCTCGTCTGACGCCGCCGCCCGACGGCGCCCGCAAGGGCTTGGGAGGAGACAGCCATGAGCGAGGCCATGCAGAGCCGGCCCGCCACGCGGACCGGCGGCCTGACGGGGGCGAAGGTGGGCACGTTCCTCGCCCGCCAGGGAATCCTGATCGCCTTCGTCCTTTTCATGGTCGGGTTCACGCTCGCCAACGAGCGGTTCCTCGAACCCGACAACATTCTCGGGGTCATCCGGTCCTCGGCGATCCTCGGGGTCATGGCGCTCGGGGTCACCTTCGTGGTGATCAGCGGCAACCTCGATCTCTCGGTGGGCTCTCTCATGAGCTTCTCGACGATCGTGGTGCTCGACCTCCACGACAAGATCGGGCCGGCGCTGGCGATCCCGGCGATGTTCGCCATGACGCTGGCGATCGGGGCGGTGATCGGCTTTCTCGTGGGCTATCTGCGGCTCAATTCACTGATCGTGACGCTGGGCATGCTCTCGGCCATTCACGGCCTCACGCTCACCTGGTCCGGTGGCCAGAACATGGACATCGCAGACAAGGAGGGCACCTGGTTCTCGGTCTTCGGCCAGGGCGAGGCGCTCGGTATCCCCGTGCCGATCCTGATCTTCGCGCTTCTCGCCGCCCTTCTGGGCATCGTGCTGGCCAAGACGCCCTTCGGGCGCAAGGTCTACGCCGTGGGCGGCAACGGCACGGCCGCCACCTTCTCCGGCATCCGGCGGGCGCGGGTCGTCTTCTCCTGCTACCTCGTCTCGGCCTTCTGCGTGGCCACGGCGGGGCTGATCCAGGCCAGCCGCTCCATGGGCTCGCAGAACACGGTGGGGCAGGGGATGGAGCTCGAGGTGCTCGCCGCCGTCATCCTGGGCGGCGCCTCGCTGATGGGCGGTTCGGGCACGATCTTCAAGACGGTGATCGGCGTGCTGATCCTGGGCTTCATCCAGAACGGGCTGCTGCTGATCGGGCTGCAATTCTACGTCCAGTATGTCGTGACCTGGATCATCATCATCCTCGCTGTCTGGCTCGACGTCGCGGCCAAGCGCGGTCGCCTGCTGTCGCCGATCGCTTGAGAAGGAGAGACCGTGATGGCACCGGGCAGACTGAGCACTTTCCTGCGCAGGGGCGCGATCTGGGCCTTCATCGCGCTGGAGCTCGCCTTCTTCTCCATCGCCGGAGAGTTCCTGTCGCTTTCCGACAAGGCGTTCATGAACTGGGACAACATGCTGCTTCTGCTGAAGCAGTCGG
>CAZPCU010000147.1:0-5554 GCA_964585075.1 uncultured Rhodobacterales bacterium | reverse complement strand
GCTCGCCCTCGTCCCGCCGCTCTGGCGCCGGGTGATGAACCCCCGCGTGCGGGCGTGGCGGCGGAAATACTATCCCGAGATCTCGGACTGGCGGCCCTACAACAAGGCGCGCACGCCCATGCCCCGCTGAGGCGCTCAGCGCACCAGCACCGGCGCCTCGCGGACATGGCTGCCGCGCTCCAGCGCATCGAGCAGGAAATCCGCCACGTCGGCGCGGCTGACGATCCCGTTCCGCCACTCCGCCTTGTCGGTCAGCACCTTGTAGCGGCCGGTGCGCGGCCCGTTGGTCAGGATGCCGGGGCGAACGATCGTCCAGTCGAGGCCGCTCGCCTCGATGAGCTCCTCCTGCCGGCTCTTGTCGTCGTAGGCCCGGCCGAGGATCGCGCGGAACGGGATCCGCTCCAGGACGCTCACGCGCTCGGCGCTCTCGCCCGCGCCGAAGCCGGTGACGACCAGAAGCCGCCGGATGCCCGCCGCCTCCATCAGCGGCAGGAGCGCCTGCGTCGCGGTGGAGAAAAGCGCGACCGGCTTCGTCACGAAGTCGAGGGATTTCGGCACGCCGAGCGCCATGATCACCGCGTCCACGCCTTCGAGCGCGGGCCCGAGATCGGCCGGGTCCGTGGCGTCTCCCGCCACGCGCTCGAGCTTGTCGTCGTCGATGGCGATGCCGTCGGCGCTTCGCGCCATGGCGCGCACGGCGAAGCCGCGTTCGAGCGCCTGGCGCGTGACTTCCAGGCCGATGCCCCGGCTCGCCCCGATCACGAGTATGCGTTTCATCCCGGCCTCCTTCGTCCGTCGTGTCACCACATAGCCCGGACGGCACATAAAAAAGGGCCCCGCCGGGCGGGGCGGGGCCAGGTCGGTGCGCTGTCAGGCCACAGGCACCGGCGGTGTTCGGAGACTCAGTTGGGCCGTCCGGCCATCTCGGCGCGCAGCTGCTGGCGCAGAACGTCGATCGGCACGCTCTTGCCGTCGCGCCGGAAACACCAGTAGGTCCAGCCGTTGCAGGACGGCGCGCCCTCGAGCGCCGCGCCCACCTGGTGGATGGATCCTTTCACCTGGTCGGCCACCAGCGTGCCGTCGGCGCGGACCTTGGCGCTCTTGCCGCTGATCGAGGTGAGCACCTCGCCCGGCCGCAGCATGCCCCGCTCCACCAGCTGGCCGAAGGGCACGCGCGGCTCGGCGCGCCTGGACTGGCTGACCTCGAGCGCCGAACGGTCGTAGGGGCGCACGCCCCGGAGCCGCGCCTCGGCGAGGCGGCGATAGCTTTCCTCCCGCTCGATTCCGATGAAGTCCCGCCCGAGCATCCGCGCCACCGCGCCGGTGGTTCCGGTGCCGAAGAAGGGATCGAGCACCAGGTCGCCGGGATTCGTGCAGCCCAGGAGCACCCGGTGCAGAAGCGCCTCGGGCTTCTGGGTGGGATGGGCCTTCTCTCCGGCCTCGTCCTTCAGGCGCTCGTGGCCCGTGCAGAGCGGGATCACCCAGTCCGAGCGCATCTGGATGCCCTCGTTCAGCGCCTTCAGCGCCTCGTAGTTGAAGGTGTATTTCGCTCCTTCCTCCCGCGAGGCCCAGATCAGCGTCTCGTGGGCGTTGGTGAAGCGCTTGCCCCGGAAGTTCGGCATCGGGTTCGACTTGCGCCAGACGACGTCGTTCAGGATCCAGAACCCCGCGTCCTGCAACGCCGTGCCGAGGCGGAAGATGTTGTGGTAGGAGCCAATCACCCAGATCGCGCCACGGGGCTTCAGCAGCCGCCGCGCTTCTGCGAGCCAGGCGCGCGAGAAGGCGTCGTAGGCGGCGAAGCTGTCGAAGCGGTCCCACTCGTCGTCCACGGCGTCCACCCGGCTGTTGTCCGGGCGGTGCAGGTCCCCGCGGAGCTGAAGGTTGTAGGGCGGGTCGGCGAACACGAGGTCCACGGACGCCTCCGGCAGCGTCTTCATGACCTCGATGCAGTCGCCCGCAAGGATCTCGTTGCGCGGAACCGCCGCCGCGCCCTCGCTCGTCGTCATCGTCTCGTCTCTGCCTCTGTCCCCGGCACGGTTGCGCCCGTGCTCCTGTGGTCGGGAAAAAGATGAGTCAAAGCCGATTCGCGGTCAATTTCTTTTTTGAATCAGTGGGTTATCGTTTTTGCTTGATACAATATATTGTGCACCGGCGCGAAGGACCGCCTATGATGTGGGGAGGGCCCGAGATCTTGAAGCGCGGCGATGTGGCTTTTTGATCCGTATCCCATGTTCGTCTCCCAGCCGTAGCCCGGGAACTGTTGCGCAAGCTCCAGCATCACGGCGTCCCGCGCCACCTTGGCCACGATGCCCGCCGCCGCGATGGAGCAGCAGCGCCCGTCGCCGCCGACGACAGCATCTGCCCCGCAGGGCAGGTCGCGGGGCAGCCGGTTGCCGTCCACCAGCAGATGCGCGGGCGGCATGGAAAGCCCGGCGGCGGCGCGGGCCATGGCCAGGTGCGACGCCTCCAGGATGTTGAGCGCGTCGATCTCCTCGACGCTCGCATGGGCCACCGAGACCTCGGCGACCTCGGCGATCTCGGCGGCGAGCTCGAGCCGCCGCGCCGCGGGCAGCTTCTTGGAATCGGCGAGACCCTTGGGCATGCGGGCCGGGTCCAGGATCACCGCGGCCGCCGTGACGGGCCCCGCCAAGGGGCCGCGCCCGGCCTCGTCGATGCCGGCCACGCGCGAGAGCCCGCGGCCGTGCAAGTCCAGTTCGAGGCTGAAGTCCGGAACCTCCATGGCGACCGGAATGCCGCCAAGGCCCCGGTCTGCGCAAGACGAAAATCGGGGGCGCGCCTGCCAGCCGCGCCCCCGACACCGCCCGCGCCGCGTCCTGCGGCGCCGGCCTGCTCACCCCAGTTCGAGACGCCAGCCCCGGGCGCGCATGCAGCGCGCGCCGTAGCCGAGCGCCGTTCCCTGATAGCTGCGGTAGCGGTCGAGGCAGGCGTCCGGCAGGCGGCGCGGCCGCTGCACCGTCCGCCAGGCGCAGTCGCGATCGATGTAGCGCACGAGGCCGTCGCGCGTCTCGAGCGTGCGGAGGCAGCGCGGCGGCACGGTCAGGGGCAGCGCAGGGGCCGGCGGGGCGGGCTTCGCACGCGGCTTGTCCTTCTTCCGGTTGTCCTGGATCGCCTTGCCGATGATGACGAGCGCCGCCGCCCCGAAGAGAAGCCGCGCGATGTCGTCCTGGTCCGCCGCCCGGGCGGGCGCGGTTGCGAAGGCGGTGACCGTGAGGCTGGCCGCCAGAACGGCGGCGACGAAACGTCGGGACATGAGAGCACTCCTTTCTCGTCCTGGGCGCCCCGGAACCGCGACCGGCGCGGGGCTTCCGGTGACGAGCCTCGGCAGGCTCCGCTCCGGCAGGCAATAACCGGCCGCCGCTATCGGATAGCAGCCGCCTGCAGGCCGGGGCGTTATTGAAAAGCCTCCCGCTTCGGCGCAGTGTTCGCGGCATGTCGCGCCACGTTCTCGTTCCCGCGCTCGTCGCCCTGCTCGCGGCCTCGCCCGCCGCGGCGCAGTGCTACGCCGACTACAAGGCCAAGCAGGACGCGCCGCTGCGCCTGCACTACGGCACCGCCGAGATCGCGGGGCAATGCACCCCGGCCGCCGCGGCCGAGGAACTCGCCCCGCGCCTCGCGGCGGCGGGCTGGACGCTGCTCAACGTGGTCTCGGTCTTCGGCCCCGAGGGCCTCGCGGAAAGGAAAGAGAGTGCCGGCGCCTTCCATCTCCGGTTCTGAAGCGCGCCGGCCCGGCGCGCGGCTCGTCGGCGCGGGGATCGCCGCGATCCTCGCGCTGCTCGCGGGCGCGGCGGCGCTGCTGCTCGTCACGCTGCCCGACGGCGACGCCTTCAACGCGCGCGTCGAGCGCATCTTCGTGGAGAACGACGACCTCACAAGCCAGGCCGAGATCAAGCTTCTCGAGATCCTCGCGCAATCCGGCACGGCGTTCTCGGACACGCTGGCCGGCTACCGGGTGGTGATCGTCGTGCTGCTGGTCTTCGCCGCCGCGATGCTGGTGGCGGCGCTGGTCTTCCTGGTGATGCTCGTGGCGCTCAATCGCCGCATGGCGCAGATCGAGCGCGCGGGCATCCAGGTGAACTCGCTCCTCATCAGCCGCGAGGAGAATACGGTCTACCTCAACAATCTCGGGCTCTCCCTCACGCCTGCCGCGATGGAGACGCTGAGCGCGCTGGCCGAGGCGCGCATGGACGACGAGGTCCTGACCGGGGCCGAGATCGAGGCGGTGATCTCCGGGCGCCACGCGTCGGACTGCGACGAGGCCGCGGGCGCCACGCGCATCAAGCGGCTGCGCGACGGGCTCGGCAACCAGCTGGTGAGCGCGCTTCTGGTGCGCAACATCGCCAAGCGGGGCTACATGCTCGCCGTGGACAAGGACGCGATCCGGGTGATCTGAAAGCCGCCCGCCTCAGCTCTCGGTCAGCTTCAGCTCGATCCGCCGGTTCTGCGCCCGCGCCTCCGCCGTGTCGGCCGGGTTGATCGGCTGATACTCCCCGAAGCCGTTGGCCGAAAGCCGCTCCGGCGGCATGTCGTGGGTCTCGATCAGGTCGCGCACCACGGAAAGCGCGCGCGCCTGGCTGAGCTCCCAGTTGTCCTCGAACTCCGCGTCCGCGCGCACGGGCACGGTGTCGGTGTGCCCGTCCACGCGCAGGATCCAGTCGATTCCCGGCGGGATGTCGTCCATCACGTTCTTCAGGATATCCGCCACCTGGGCGACTTCCGCGCGGCCCTCCGCCGAGAGCTCGGCCGCGCCCGGCGCGAAAAGCACCTCGGAGGCGAAGACGAACCGGTCGCCCTCGATGCGCACGCCCTCCTGCCCGCCGAGAAGCTCGCGCAGGCGCCCGAAGAACTCCGAGCGGTAGAGCTCCAGGTCCTGCTTCTCGGCCTCGAGGCGCACCGCGCGCTCCTCCTCCAGCTGGCGGCGGCGGCGTTCCTCGGCGGCGGCGCGGGCGAGCGCGGCGTTGAGCTCGGCGCCCAGGTTCTCGATCTGCACCTCCTGCGCGGCGTCGGCGGCGCGGGACGCCGCGAGAAGTTCCTGCAGGCGCTCGATCTGGCGGTTGAGCTCCCGGACCTGGCTGTTGAGCAGGGCCGTCCGTTCCTGAGCCTCGGTCGCCGCGCTCTCCTGGCGCGCGAGTTCGCGGTTGGCCGTTGCCAGAAGCGCGTCGCGGCGGTCGAGCTCTTCGGCGAGGCGCCCGGCATCTTCCTCCGCGGCGAGCCGCGCCGCGGCGGCGGCCCGGAGTTCCTCGGCGAGATCGGCGCGCGCGCCTTCCGCCTCCTCTCTCGCGGCGATGGCCGCGGCGAGCCGCTCACCCAGATCCTCGCGCTCCGTCTCCGCGGCGAGCGAGGCGGCGAGCGCCTCGGCGAGCCGGCGCTCGAGGTCGCTTTCGCGTTCGGCGGCCAGGGCTGCCTGCGAGTCCAGCGCGCCCTCCGCCTCGGAAAGCGCGCGCTCCAGCTCGGCCACGCGCTCCTCCAGCGCCGCGGCGCGCGCCTCCGCGCCGCCGGCGGCCTGCCGCGCGGCCTCCAGCGTCTCGATGCGGGC
>CAZPCU010000146.1:0-5617 GCA_964585075.1 uncultured Rhodobacterales bacterium | reverse complement strand
CCGCCGCCACCTGATGCCCCGCGACATGATCGAGAACGAGCGATCGACGGCGATCGCTCCCTCCGAGGCGGTGGAGGAAAAGGTCTCTCTCTCCGACCGGTTCGGGCTCTGGCTCGGCTTCCACCCGTGCAGCCAGGACGAGTTCCTCGACATGATCCGGGGCTACTGCGCGGCCTACGGGGTCAGGATCGAGGAGGAGCGGCTCCGCGCGGAGGCGATCGAGTGGCAGGCGACCCGCGGCGCCCGCTCGGGCCGCGTGGCCTGGCAGTTCTTCACCGACCTCGCGGGCCGGGAGGGCGTGCGCCTCGGCTGAGGAGCGCGCAGGCCGGTCCGAAGCCGCTGGCATGCGGCCTTCGGGCGGCATTTCCGGTCAGAGCATGGCCGGCAGGCTCTCGCGCAGGCGCGGCCAGCCGCCCGGGCGCCAGCCGAGGGCGCGGAGTCTGTCCGTGCGCATCTCGCTCACCGGCGTCGTGCTCGTCTCGGGCAAGGGCGTGCGACAGCCGGTGAGCCGGGCGACTTCCGCGAGAAGGTCGCGCCGATCGAGCAGGATGTCCGAGGCGTTGAAGATCCCGTCGCCGAGCCGCCCGTCCGGCGCCGTCAGCAGGAGCCTGACCGCGGCTGCGAGGTCTTCGCCGTGAAGCTCCGTTCCCCGTCTGGAAACGATCTCCTCTCCGGCGAGGAAACTGTTGAAGAGATCGCGCCATTTGTGGCGCTGGCCCGGGCCGGCGGGCCCGTAGACGCCGGTGGCGCGGAGCGAGATGCCGGAAAGGGGCAGGGCGGCGAGCGCGCGCTCCGCTTCGCGCTTGACCTCGCCGTAGAGCGTGTCGGGCCGGGGCGGCATCTCCTCGGAAAGCGCCGTGCCGGGCGGGTAGTCGCCATAGACCGCGCGGGAGGACAGGAAGACGATCCGCCCGACGCCCGCGGCCCGCGCCTGCTCGAAGAGGCGCGCCGTGCCAGCACCGTTCCGTGCGAGGAAACCCTCCGGGTCGTCTCCCTCGCCGCCGCGGTAGCGGCCCGGGACATGGGCGAAGCCCGCGTGGACGAGAGCCTCCACGCCTTCGAGCCGCGCCGCGGGGCGGGCGAGGTCGAGGGGCTGGTGGGTGACCTCGACCGGGAAGAAGCCCGGCGCGGGGGGGCGGCGCGACAGCACCGTCACCGCGTCGCCCGCGGCGAGCGCCTCCTCGACGATGAAGCGCCCGACGAGCCCGGTGCCGCCGGTGACGGCGAGCCTCATGCGGGGTTCTCGAGGGCGGCGAGATCGGGCGCCTCGCCGCGGGCGTAGGCGTGCCAGAGCTCGATCAGCGGGCGCAGGCGCGCGGCCTTGGCGTGCTCCTGCCACGGCTTTTCATACTGGAAGTGCAGCACCCGGATCGAGCTCCAGTTCCAGAGCCCGGGCAGGTTGAACCAGACATATTGCAGCATGTTGTCGAAGACGGGCAGGCCGTGCCAGCCGGGGAAATAGTCCTGCAGGAAGGTCTGGTCGGTGCGCCGCCAGAAGGCGCCGGGTGCGTCGAGGCGGGCGAGCATCGCGTCGAAGGTCGCCTGCGCGGGCCGCGCGGTGAAGACGCCGGAGTTCATGCGGTGGAAATCGCCGAGGCTCTCGTAGACGTTGGGCGCGGCACAGAACTCGGGGTAGTCGAAGAGCCGGTCGATGGGGCGCAGCACCAGCGTGTCGGCGTCGAGGAAGACGACGCGCGCGTAGTCGAGCTGCCAGAGCCGGAGCTTGGCGAAATTGTCGAGCGGGGTGTGGAAGGCGGGCTTCTCGCCCTTCGTGAAGGGGGCGAGCCCGTGCAGCCGGTCGCGCGCGTGGGCGGCGTTGAAGGCGTCCGATGTGGGCAGCAAATCGGTCGCCACGAGCCGCGCGCCGCGGTCGCGGAGCGGCGCGAGCGCGGCCTCCTCCACGCCGCCCGTGTGCAGCACCACCCGGTCCGCCTCGCTCCCCGTGAGCGAGAGAGAGTGCAGAAGCGCCGCCGCGCCGCGCGCGAAATCGGCGTTGGTGACGAGCGTCACGAAGGCGCGGTCGGAGCGGGCGGGCCGCTCCGCGCGGAGGCCGCTCATGAGACGGACTTGAGCGCCTTGCCCTCCGGGTCGCGCTCCACACGCTGCGCGATGTCCTTGGTCCAGGCCGAGACGGCCGGCACGCGCGAGCGGTCGATGCGGTGGGCGTATTTCTTCGCGACGTCCACGACCTCGGTCAGAAGCCCCTCGGCCAGCGTCGTGGGGTCGAGGCCCAGCGCCAGGAACTGCTCGTTCCTGACGACCAGCTCGTTCTCGTCGGCTTCCTTGCGCGGGTTGGGCAGGTAGGCGATGCGCGCGCCGGTGAGCCTGGCCACCAGCTCGGCGAGGTCGCGCACGCGGTGCGTCTCGGTCATCTGGTTGAAGATCTTGACCCGGTCGCCGGCGGCGGGCGCGTCCGCGAGGGCCAGCTCGATGCAGCGCACGGAATCCTGGATATGGATGAAGGCGCGCGTCTGACCGCCGGTGCCGTGCACCGTCAGCGGGTAGTCGATCGCCGCCTGGATCAGGAAGCGGTTGAGCACCGTGCCGTAATCGCCGTCGTAGTCGAAGCGGTTTATGAGCTGCTCGTGCCGGCGGGTCTGGTCGGTGTGCGTGCCCCAGACGATGCCCTGGTGAAGATCCGTGATCCGGAGCCCATCGTTCTGCGCGTAGAACTGGAAGAGGATCTGATCGAGGCTCTTGGTCATGTGATAGACCGAGCCGGGCCGCGTGGGATAGAGGATCTCGAGCCCCTTCTTCTCGCCTTCGAGGTTCTCGATCTCCACGTCGAGGTAGCCTTCGGGGATCGCCGCGCCCACGCTGGAATAGCCGTATACGCCCATGGTGCCGAGATGCACGAGATGGGCGTCGATGCCCGATTCCACCATCGCGGCGAGAAGGTTGTGCGTCGCCGAGACGTTGTTGTCGACGGTGTAGACCTTGTGGCGGTCCGACTTCATCGAATAGGGGGCCGCGCGCTGCTCGGCGAAGTGCACGATCGCGTCGGGGCGGTAATCCGTCAGCCACTGGCGCAGCCGCTCGTATTCCTTCGCCAGGTCCAGCAGGTGGAAGCGGATCGTCTCGCCCGAAACCTCCTTCCAGATGCGGCACCGCTCCTGGATCGAGTCCATCGGCGTCAGCGACTGCACGCCGAGTTCGGTGTCGATCCAGCGCCGGGAGAGATTGTCGAGGATGTGGACCTCGTGGCCGAGGCTCGACAGGTGCAGGCAGGTCGGCCAGCCGACGAAACCGTCCCCACCCAGGATGGCGATGCGCATGGGCCCGTTTCCCTTCTGATGGCGTCCCGCGCGCGATAGAGGGTCTGCCCGCGGCGTGCAAGTGACGGTTTGGCGACAATAGAGCGTGCGCGGCGGCGGTGCAATTCCGGCCTTGGCCGACGCGATGCGGGAGGGCGGTCGCCGGCTTCCGCCACGCCCTGCCGGGATCGCGACCCTCAGGCGCGGCGCGAGGGCCGGGCCAGCGGGCGGTCGCCCGGGTCTGTCAGCGTCGCCCGGTGATTCCGCCCAGAAGTCCGCGCCGCCGGGGCGCGAAATCCTGTCCGTGGCTGGCGAAGAAGTCGCGCACCTCGGGCTGGAGCAGGCCCTTTCCCGTGCCGTTCTGGAGCACGTCGAAACTGCCCGCATAGTTGAGTTCCACGAGGACCGGCCCGTCCGGCGTGATGGCGATGTCGGTGGATTGGTAGGAAATGGCCCCGAACAGGCGGACCGCGCGCTCATGCAGGTCGCGCACCTGTTGCCAGAAAGGCAGGGCGAGGCCGGTCAGGCCCGGCCGCTCCGGATGATCGGGCAGGGCCGCGACGAGCGGCCCGTCCCGGCCCGCCACGCGCGTCACCTCGCCCGTCTCGACATCGAGCCCGCAGACGAGATTGCCGGGTCACCAGAAGGCGCAGGCCTCGTTGCCCGCGGTCGCGAGCTTCATCACCGCCATCGGCACGGCGACATCGCGCCCCATCACGAAGGCGGGCAGCCGGACTGTCGTCAGGCCCGTACAAAACGGCGCGAGCGCGGGATGGTTCTCCAGCCGGGTCTGCAACAGGTAGGGCGCGTCGCCGAAGACCCGCGAGATGACCTCGTCGTAGGTGAGCCGGCCATAACCCGGCACCGTGAGCCCGGATGCGTCCGCGTCTCCAAGCGCGAGCGCGCCGGACCCGACCATGCCGTTGAGCGTTTTGGCGAAGAGGCTTCCGGCCGGCCGCGAGAGGACGACGTCGCGCAGCGCAGCGCCCGTCTCGATCCGGGCCACGCGCCCGTAGCTGCGCGCCGATGCGGTGTCGATCACGGCCACTGTATCGGGCTGTGGAAGCCCGTCGGCCGCGAGCAACTGCGACATCGCGAACTTGTCTTCTGCGGCCGACCACCAGGATTTGCTGTTCACCGCGTGCGCGACGGGCCAGTGCGTGGCGGCGCCCACGAAGCGCTCTGCCGCGTCACCGGGATGCAGGCCGCGATCCCAGAGCTGATAGCGAATGTAATCGGAGATCTCGATCCCGCGGCCCGATCGCGTGTGTCGCATGATGTCGCGGCCGATGGCCAGCGGCGACTGCCCGCTCAGCTTCGCGGCAAGCGCGATGAGAGCGTTGTTGCCCCCGCTGGCGGTCTGCGCCTCGTAAAGCGCGCGGTCGCGGGTCTTCGCGTCCGTTTCCGGCGGAAGATCGATGGGTGCCGTGTAGGTCATGGGATATGCCCCCGAAGGATCGATGAACAATCGATGCGCGCAAGCTTCGTGGCAGCGCTAGCGGGCAAAGATGGCATCAATTGGGCCGGGGCGCCGTCCGCCGCCTTCGAAGCCGTCACCAAACCCCACCTCCCCCTTGCGCCGCGGCGCGCGGAGGGACATGCTCCGCCGAATGCCTCGCAGGGTGGCCCGCCCGGGGCCGGTTGAAATCCCGGCCCGGACCCCCAATTCTAGAGGCCAGACCGGAGAGGGCCGGGGCTGCCGCGCGGGCGGGGCCGGCGCCCTCTGCCAAGAACAAGGATCTATCATGCAAGAGCCTCTCAACGCTTCCTATCCCGTGCTGCCGCTCCGCGACATCGTGGTGTTTCCCCACATGATCGTGCCCCTCTTCGTGGGCCGCGAGAAGTCGGTGCGCGCGCTCGAGGAGGTCATGCAGGACGACAAGCAGATCCTGCTTTCGAGCCAGATCGACCCGTCCGAGGACGATCCGAGCCCGGACGGGATCTACAAGGCCGGCGTGCTCGCCAACGTGCTCCAGCTCCTGAAGCTCCCGGACGGGACCGTGAAGGTTCTCGTCGAGGGCCAGGCGCGCGTGCGGATCACGGAGTATCTCGAGAACGACCGCTTCTTCGAGGCGCGGGCCGAGTACATGACGGAGATGCCGGGCGACCAGGCCGCGATCCAGGCGCTGCTGCGCACCGTGGCCGACGAGTTCGAGCGCTACGCGAAGATCAAGAAGAACATCCCCGAGGAGGCGCTCGCCGCGGTGGCCGACACGAAGGAGCCGGCGAAGCTGGCCGATCTCGTGTCCGGCCATCTGGGCATCGAAGTGGCGCAGAAACAGGACCTGCTGGAGACGCTCTCGGTCAGCGAGCGGCTGGAGAAGGTCTACGGGCTGATGCAGGGCGAGATGTCGGTCCTGCAG
>CAZPCU010000145.1:0-5654 GCA_964585075.1 uncultured Rhodobacterales bacterium | reverse complement strand
GCCGTGCGCCCGCCGCGGGTGCGCCGCGAGAAGCCCCGCGTCGGCGCCTTCACCTCGGCCGACATCCCCAAGATCCTTTCGCTCGCGCCCGACCTGGTGCTCGGCTTCTCGGACCTGCAGGCGGAGATCGCGGCCGAGCTCGGGCGGGCGGGCGTCGCCGTCCATCTCTTCAACCAGCGCGACGTGGCGGGCATCCTCGCCATGATCCGCACGCTCGGCGCGCTCGTGGACCGGCACGCGGCCGCCGAGGACCTCGCGGCGGGCTACGAGGCGCGCCTCGCCCGTCTCGCCGCGCGATCCCGGGCCGGGCCGAGGCCGCGGGTCTATTTCGAGGAGTGGGACGACCCGCTCATCTCCGGCATCGGCTGGGTGTCGGAGCTCATCGGCCTGGCCGGGGGCGAGGACGTGTTCGCCGATCTCGCCGTCGCCCCTGCCGCCCGGGACCGGATCCTGACCCCCGATCAGGTCGTCGCGGCGGCGCCCGACGTGATCGTCGCCTCCTGGTGCGGGAAGAAGGTGCGCCCCGAAAGGATCGCCGCGCGGCCCGGGTGGGAGAGCACCCCGGCCGTTCGCGCGGGCCGCATCCACGAGATCAAGTCGCCGCTCATACTTCAGCCGGGTCCGGCGGCGCTGACGGACGGGCTGGACGCTCTGACGGCTCTGCTGGCGCCGGCATGACGGGCCGGCCCGGCGGAAAGACCTCGTAGCCCCGCGCCTCCGGCTCCTCGTCCACGAGTTCGCGGGGGAAGCCTTCCGCCAGAACCTCGAGACCCGTCGCCGCCTCCAGCCGCTCCACGATCCGGTCGGACTGCGCGGCGACGCCGAGGCGCGCCTGGGCGTCGGTGAGGATCCGGATGATCTCGGGCGACAGCTCGAGCGGCACGCCATGCGCCTCCGCGATCCGCTGGAAGAGGCCGATGTCCTTCTGCACGAGATCGAGCGTGAAGTTCACGTCGCGCGAGCCCGAGAGGATCAGCAGGCTTTCCGTCTCGTGAACGAAAGACGTGCCGGAGCTGATCCGGATCGCCTCGTAGGTGGTGGCCATGTCGAGCCCCGCGGCCTTCATCGTCACGAGCGCCTCGCAAAGGCTGAGGAGGTTCGCGGTGGCGAGGTAGTTCGTCATCACCTTGAGCGTCGAGGCGCTCCCGATCGGGCCCGTGTGCAGCACCCGCCGCCCGAGGATCGTGAGCAGCGGGAGCACATGCTCGACGCTTTCCCGGTCGCCGCCCGCGAAGATCGAGATGTTGCCGGTCGCGGCGCGGTGACAGCCCCCGGAGACCGGGCATTCCACCGCCCTGCCACCCCGGCGGGCCACCTCCTCGGCGTGGCGCCGCACCTCGGCGGCGTCGGTGGTGGACATCTCCATCCAGGTCTTTCCCGGCTTGAGGCCTGGCAGCATGGCCTGGAGCACGGCGTCCGACGCGGCCGGGCTCGGCAGGCAGGTGATCACCGTGTCGCAGCGCGCGATCAGCTCCGCCGGCCCGCCGCCGTCCCGCGCCCCCCGCGCGACGAGCGCGCCCGCGCGCGCCGCGTCGAGATCGGAGACGGCGAGGTCGATGCCGTTCCTGAGAAGGCTCCCCGCGAGCTTCGCCCCGAGGCTTCCCAGCCCGATGAACCCGACCTTCTGCGCCATGCCGCCCTCCGCCCTGCCGTCAGGGAGAGCGTCGCGCGCCGCACCGGTCTTGGCAAGCGGCATCTGCGGCGCGATCACGCCGCGAAGGCGGCGACGAGCCAGTCGCGGAAGAGCCGCGCCTCGTTCGGTGAGCAGGACGTGGTGCGCGTCGTCGTGGGCGATCTCGACCGGCCCCGGCGCGACGGCGCGGCCGGAAGCGAGATAGGGCTCCGCGAGGTCGTTGGCCACCAGCGCGACGCCCAGATCCGCGGCCACCATCTCGAGCGCGACGAGCGAGGAATCAGCGCCGAGCCCGGTGCCGATGAGCCCCGCGTCGAGCCCGCTGCGCTCTGCGAGCAGATGCCAGAGGCTTTCGCAGCCCGCGACGTGAATGGCGCGCGGGGCGGCGGCGCGGAGAAGGTGGGCGGTGTCGATGACCTGCGGAAAGGCCCCGGGCGCGGCGAAAAGGCGGGAGACGGGCTCGGTCAGGCGGTGCGCCTCGCGCCCGGGCCAGCGCCCGTCGCCGAAGCGGATGTCCACGTCCACCTGGCCGTCGTCCGCCGCCTCCGCCCAGATCGCGGTGGAAAGGCGCAACGGCACGTCCGGGTGCGCGTCGCGGAAGCGCCCGAGCACAGGGGCCAAGCGGAGCGCCGCGAAGCTCGGCGGCGCGCGCACCACCAGCATCTCGGCCCGTCCCGGCCCGAAGAGCCCGGCCGTGGCGGTCGAGAGCTCGTCGAAGGCCCGCCGGACCGCCGGCAGGTAGGCCCGGCCCATGTCGTTGAGCGCGACGCCCCGCGGCAGGCGGCGGAAAAGCGGGAAGCCCAGCCGCTCCTCGAGCGCGCGGATCTGCTGGCTCACCGCCGCGGAGGTGAGGCCGAGCTCGTCCGCCGCCGCGGCGAAGCCGCCGAGCCGCGCGGCGGCTTCGAAGCTGCGCAGCCAGCCGGGTGGCGGTAGCGCCTTCACGGGATATGACTAAAGAAAAATAATGTCATACGAGCAAATTCCATTGTTTGTCTTTCCCTTTCAAGCCTGAAACCCTGCGCGATGGTGATCGGCGGAGCGCGGGCATGGAGGAATTCGACTACGTCATCGTGGGCGCCGGCTCCGCGGGCTGCGCGCTCGCCGAACGGCTCAGCGCCTCGGGAAGACGGAGCGTTCTGCTGCTGGAAGCCGGCGGCGCGGGCCGCTCGCCCTGGGTGCGCGTGCCGCTCGGCTACGGGCACCTGTTTCATCATCCCGGGATGAACTGGCGCTTCCGCGCGGAGCCGGAAGCAGGCTTGGGCGGGCGCGATCTCTACTGGCCGCGCGGGCGGCTCCTGGGGGGCTCGAGCGCGATCAACGCTATGGTCTATTGCCGTGGCCTTCCGGAGGATTACGAAGACTGGGCGGCGGCGGGGAATCCCGGATGGGGCGCGCGGGAGACCGCCGCAGCCTTCGACCGCCTCGAGCGGCGCGTCGGCGCGGAGGGCCACGCCACGGGGGACGGGCCGCTCTGGGTGACGGACTGCTCGGCCGATCACCATCCCGTCGCAAGGCGCTACCTCGACGCCGCGCGCGAGGCGCAGCTTCCCTTCGGCGACACCGTGACCGGCGAGGGGGCCGGCCCCTATCACGTGACGACGCGGCGCGGACGGCGCTGTTCCGCGGCGGACGCCTTCCTGGCCCCCGCGCGGCGGCGCGGCAATCTCGTGGTGCGCACCGGGGCGGAGGCCCTGGGCCTCGTCTTCGAGGGGCGGCGCGCCGTGGCGGTGCGCTACCGCCTCGGCGGCGAGGAGCGCCTCGTGCGCTGCCGGGCGGAAATCCTGCTCGCGGCGGGGGCGGTGAAGACGCCGCAGCTCCTGCAACTCTCGGGGATCGGGCCGGGTGCGCTGTTGTCGGGCATGGGGTTGCCCGTGCTCGTGGACAACCCCGCCGTGGGCGGCGGGCTTCAGGACCATCTTGGGATCGACTACGCGTTCCGCGCCACGGAGCCCACGCTGAACCAGGCGCTCGGCCGGCGCACCGGGCAGATCGCGGCGGCGCTCCGCTACCTGTTCACCCGGCGCGGGCCGCTCTCGCTCAGCGTGAACCAGATGGGCGGGCTGCTGCGCGGCCGTCCCGGGGCGCCGCGGGCGGGCGTCCAGATCTACTTCAACCCGCTCAGCTACACGACCGTCCTGCGCAACCGCCGCCGGCTTCTCCGGCCCGATCCTTGGCCCGGTTTCTGCCTCGGCTTCAACCCCTGCCGCCCGACGAGCCGGGGCCGCATCGACATCGCCTCTCCCGATTGCGCCGCGCCGCCGCGCATCCGGCCGAACTATCTTTCCACCGAAGAAGACGTGGCGCAGGTCGTCGAAGGCGCGCGCCTCGTGGAACGGCTGCTCGCCACGCCCACGCTGCGCGGCCTCGTGGCGGGCGCCCGGGGCTTCACCCCCGAGGGCGCGACGGACGCCGAGATCGTGGAGGATTTCCGCGCCCGCGCCTCCACCGTCTTCCATCCCTGCGGCACCTGCCGGATGGCGCCCCTGGAGGCGGGCGGGGTCGTGGACCCGGCGCTGCGCGTCCGGGGGGTGGACGGGCTGCGCGTGGCGGATGCCTCGATCTTCCCGAACATCACCTCCGCCAACACCAACGCGCCCGCCATCATGACCGGCGCCCGCGCGGCCGAGATCATCCTTGCAGGATAGACGCCCCATGGACCGCATCGCCGCCATCGAGACCTTCACCACCCGCGACGTGGGCTTCGTCCGCGTGACGATGGAGGACGGGGCGCAGGGCTGGGGGCAGGTCTCCACCTACAACGCCGACATCACCTGCACGGTTCTGCACCGGCAGGTGGCGCCCTGGATGCTGGGCGAGGACACGGAGGATCTCGACGCGCTTCTCGACCGTGTCACGGAGCGCGAGCACAAGTTTCCCGGCTCCTATCTGCGCCGCGCCATGGCCGGTGTGGACACGGCGCTCTGGGACATGCGCGGCAAGCGCGCGGGCCGGCCCGTCGCGGCGCTTCTGGGCGGGTCGTCGGGGCCGGTGCGCGCCTACGCCTCCTCGATGCGCCGGGACATCACGCCGGAAGACGAAGCGGCGCGGCTTCGCCGCCTCGCCGATGAACGGGGCTTCACCGCCTTCAAGGTGCGCGCGGGCAGCGAGGTCGGCCACGACCGGGACGAGTGGCCCGGCCGGACCGAGGCGCTCATCCCCGCCATGCGCCGCGCCCTGCCGGAGGCCGATCTCCTGATCGACGCCAACTCCTGCTATTCGCCGCCGCGGGCGATCGAGGTGGGGCGGCTGCTCGAGGCGGAAGGCTACTGCCATTTCGAGGAGCCCTGCCCCTACTGGGAGCTGGATGAGACCCGGCAGGTGACGGAGGCGCTTTCCATCGACGTGACCGGCGGCGAACAGGACTGCGACCTGACCATCTGGCGGCGGATGATCGAGATGCGTGCCGTGGACGTCGTGCAGCCCGACATCCTCTACCTCGGAGGGATCTGCCGGACGCTCCGCGTCTGCCGCATGGCCGCCGAGGCCGGGCTGCCGGTGACGCCGCACTGCGCCAACCTCTCCATGGTCACGCTCTTCACCATGCATCTCCTGCGGGCGATCCCGAACGCCGGCCGCTACCTCGAGTTTTCCATCGAGGGCCCGGACATCTATCCCTGGCAGGAGGGCCTTTTCGTGGAGAGCCCCTACGCGATCGAGGACGGCCACGCCCGGGTGACGGAGCGCCCGGGCTGGGGCGTCGAGATCGATCCGGAGTGGCTCGCCCGCGCCGCCTACGCGCGAAGCGGCTGAGCACGGCAGGGACGCGCGCGAACGGAACGGGGCGGCGCCCGGCCTCCCGATGCGCCGCCCCGGATGGCGAAGGCCGCCCGCGCGGGCGGCCTTCCTGCCTTCGGATCAGGCTTCGAGGTCGAAGCGATCCGCGTTCATGACCTTCGTCCAGGCCGCCACGAAGTCCTTCACGAACTTCTCCTGGCTGTCGTCCTGGGCGTAGAGCTCGGCATAGGCGCGCAGGATCGAGTTCGAGCCGAACACCAGGTCCACCCGCGTGGCCGTCCACCTG
>CAZPCU010000144.1:0-5665 GCA_964585075.1 uncultured Rhodobacterales bacterium | reverse complement strand
CGTAGAGATAGGTCGCCTGCGCCACGATGTAGGCGACCCAGGTCTCGAAGCCCGCGCCCTCCGTGTTCACGCGCAGGTCGAAGTTGACGCCCACGAGGAGCATGATGATGAGCGCGAAGGTCGACCAGATGATGATCCGCCCCGACTTTCGGTCGTCCGCGAGCTTGCGGTAGGCCGCCAGCATGATCGCGCCCGCCGCGCCGAGCGCGGCCGCCGGCGTGGGGTTGGTGATGCCGCCGAGGATCGAGCCCAGCACCGCGATGATCAGGACGAGCGGCGGGAACACCACGCGCAGAAGATCGTTCGTGGCCAGACGCGCGAAGGCGTGCCGGAGCCCGTAGATCGTGAGCAGGAGCGGCACGGCCAGCCACAGGAAGCTCGCGCCCGGCGAGGTGAGCGGCGAGATCGCGGCGATATCCACGAAGAGCGCCAGCACGACGCCGCCCGCCCCGATCAGAAGCGGCAGCGGATCGGCCGAGGGCGCGACGCCGCGCGCCACGGCGAGAATCAGCGCCAGCACGAGGAAGCCCACGGCGACGCCCGTGCCGATGGGCGCGACGTTGGCGAGGTTCTCCTCGAGGCGCTGCTGGTATTCCTCCTCTGTGAGTTCGTGCTGCTCCTCCCCTTCGCCAGCCGCCTCGATCGCCTGCTGCTGGGCCACGGCTTCGTCCCAGGCCTCCTGGCCGTGGAGCTCGATCATGGAGGCCTTGCACTCCTCCGGGACATTGGTGCGGAGCGAGGCCGTCTCGCCCCGCTCGGAAAAGTCGCCCGGGTCCACGTTCTGGCTGCCGACGAGGCCCACCTGGCCGGCGAGGAGGACGCCGAGGATCAGCGCCGCGGGAACGGCAGCGAACCATGTCCAGCGTTCGCCGGGGGTCGTCACCTCGCCGCGACCGTCTTCGAGGGACGGCACCGCGGGCGCCTTGGACGGGTTGAGGAGCGCGTAGCCGAAGGCGTAGGCGGCGTAGAGGCCGGCGAGCAGGATGCCGGGCAGGAGGGCGGCCTGGAAGAGCGTGCCCACCGAGACCACCGCGGGCTCGCCCAAGAGGGTCAGCGCGTCGCGGCACCCGAGGCTCTGCGCCCGCTCTTCCTGCGCGCGGGCGTAGATGTCGCCGGCCAGCGTGCCGAGAAGCACGATCACGATCGAAGGGGGGATGATCTGGCCGAGCGTGCCCGAGGCCGAGATGACGCCGGTGGCGAGCTGGGGCGAATAACCCGCGCGCAGCATGGTGGGCAGGGCGAGAAGGCCCATCGTCACCACCGTCGCGCCGACGATGCCGGTGGACGCGGCGAGAAAGGCGCCGACGACCACGATGGAGACGGCGAGACCGCCGGGAAGCGGCCCGAAGACGCGCGCCATGGTGGTCAGCAGGTCCTCGGCGATCCGCGAGCGCTCGAGCGTGATACCCATCATCACGAACATCAGCACGGCGAGCAGCGTCTCGATCGACTGGCCGGCGAGGACGCGCTCGTTGATGCGGTTCACGATGAAGCTGATGTTGCGGTCAAGCGCCGTTTCCCAGCCCTGGGGGAAGACGGGCTCCTCGATCCTTGGAAGTTCGGGGTATCGGAAAACCGATATGCTGTCGGGTCGCACGCCCTGCTGAATCAGGGCGTTGTATGCCTGAGAGCCGGTGTCGATCGCCTGATGGATCAGGAGCCCGGCGCTGTCGAGCGCGGCGATGATCGCGAAGGAGACCACGCCGGCGCCACCGATGGCGAAGGCGACGGGAAAGCCCGAGAGGATCCCGGCGAACAGGCACAGGAAAACGATGATCAGGCCGATCTCGACCCCATCTAGACCGAACAGCATGGGTCAGGTGGCTCCCGAGTGGATTTCGTGCTGACGCTCTTCGGCCTTGTCGCCAAGCACGTCGCGGTCCCGATACTTGTCTTCGCTCTCTTCGCCTTCCCGGTATTCGAGATACGAACGCCAGAAGACGGCCACGGCCTGCAGGAACACCAGCCCGGCGAACGCCACGAGAAGCACCTTGAAGAGGAAATAGCCGTTGAACCCGTTGGGGCTGAAGCCGATGGTCTCGACGTTCCACCGGAAAGCGCGCGCCTTCATCAGCAGGCGATCGAGGTCCTCGGACGCCGAAGGCTTCGGTGTGATCAGGTGACGCCAGAGGAAATACCAGCCATACATCCAGGTGACGACGGCCATCGGCATCATGAAGAAGAGCGCGCCGAACATGTCGATGATCTTCTTCGTGCGGAAGCGGACTGACGCATACAGAAGATCGACGCGAACGTGACCATGCTGCACGAAGGTGTAGCTCACGCAGAGCGCGACGATGATCGCGTTGTAGAGTTTCAGTTCTTCCGACCACCACGAAATATCGAAGGTGACCGCCTGTCCCAGGCCAAGCGTGATCTCCGAGGCTGCGAAGATGCGCTGCACGAAGACGATGATGACCTGCTGGATCACCATGAGCAGCCCGGCCCAGGCGGCAAGCCGGCCCACCGCGTTGGCGAAGCCTTCGAGCGCGACGACCCCGCCCCAGAGAAAGCCATTTCGCCAGATACCGATCGCGGTCAGGACGAGAATGATCGTGAAAACGGCGAAGAAGAACTCCACCGACCCACCGTAATAGACCACCCGCATCACGGCTTCCGGGTTCGACCAGTCGAGCCAGAGCTGCGGGTGGGTGACGGCGTAGGCCAGATTGTATACGGCCATCGCGACTTGCGTCGCCAGCCACACGACGGCGTCGAGCATGCCGCCGAGAACCCCAGTGGTGTTTGCCTCGTCCATGATCGAAACCGCTGATGCCAGGGATGATCCGAAACGTCCTGCGGCCGCTGGGCTCTCGCGCCCGCATCACGCGATGTTCACGGGCGTCAAGTCCACCGGCGTGTAACGCCCCCGCCAGGGGCGGGGGCGCTCGCATGGCGTCGCGACCGGCTCAGATGCCCACGACGCGGTTGCGCTGCTGGGTGAAGGTCCCCGAGGAGCGGCTGCTCCACTGGGCCGAACTGCGCAGCGACTCCATGTAGCTGTCGTAGCACTGAGCGTAGATCGGATCGTCCATCGGCTCCTGCGTGACTTCCTCGGCTGCGGCGCCGAACGCGTCCCAGACGGAGTCCGGGAACTCGCGGAGTTCCACGCCCTCGGACTGCAGGCGCTGCAGCGCGGAGGAGTTGTTCGCCATGAAGAGCGACATCGTCCAGATGTTCGAGGCGCGCGCGGCCTGCTGGATCGCGGCCTGGTGCCCCTTGGGCAACTCTTCGAAGACCTCGAGACTGACGACGAGGTTGAGGTTCGGCCCGGGCTCGTGGAAGCCGGCGGTGTAGTAGGTATTGGTGATTTCCTGGAAGCCGGCCGACTCGTCCGCCCAGGGGCCGATCCACTCGGTGCCGTCGATCGCGCCGGAGGCGAGCGCCTGGTAGACTTCCGCGCCGGGAAGGTTCTGCACGGAGGCGCCGAGCTTTCCGAGCACCTGGCCACCCTGCCCCGGCATGCGGAACTTCAGGCCCTGGAAGTCCTCGGGGCCGTTGATCTCCCTGTTGAACCAGCCACCCGACTGCGGCCCCGTATTGCCGGCCGGGAAGGCCTTGAGGCCGAAAATGCTGTAAAGCTCGTCGCCGAGCTCCATGCCGCCCTGATGATACCACCAGTTGTTGAACTCCTGGAAGGTCATGCCGAAGGGCACCTGCGAGAAGAAGGACAGCGCCGGATGCTGGCCGAGGAAGTAGTAATCGACGCCGTGATACATGTCGGCCTGACCGGCCGAGACCGCGTCGAACACCTCGAACGCGCCGACGAGCTCGCCCGCGGCCTTGAGGTCCACGGTCAGCGCGCCATCGGTGATCTCGGTGATCGCGTCTGCGCAGTACTGCGCACTGTCATGCACTCCGGCGAGGCCCCGGCCCCAGGTGGTCACCAGCGTCAGGGTCCGGTTGCCCTGCGCGTAAAGCGGCGCGGCCAGGCTGGACGCTGCGGCGGCTGCTCCGCCGACGGCGCCGGCACGGATGAAAGAACGACGATCCATTGGTCTTGTTTCCTCCCAGTCTTGGACACCCGTCTCCGGCAGCGCCGAAGCGGGCTTGCGTGATCGTGCGCGGACACTAGCGATGGCGGTCGCGGTTTGGAACAGGAAAAATGCGCGAAAGCGCCGGTTTGCGGACCGATTCTTGCGTCATGCGAAGTGACGTTGCGGAACATGCAGCGGAAATAATCTTGCGCGGGCGCCCCCGGCCGCGACATTTTCTCCGGATTCTGCCCTTCCCAGGTTGACGCCAGTTGCCGCCCATGCATAAGTGCCGCCCGCAGGAGGAAGCGATGAACCGTCTTGTCGTAATCGTGGGAAAATGGCGCATGGGCCGGTAACGGAACCCCATACCGGAACGCATGCGCCCCCGATCGCCGAGACGGGGGCTTTTTTTGTGCGGCACGCGACGCCGAGCGGCTGTGAAGGAGAGACGCGGATGACACGGCAGATGACCGGAGCGAAGATGGTGGTCCAGGCTCTGAAGGACCAGGGCGTGGACACGGTATTCGGCTACCCCGGGGGCGCGGTGCTTCCGATCTACGACGAGATCTTCCAGCAGAACGACATCCGCCACATCCTCGTCCGGCACGAGCAGGGCGCGGTGCACGCCGCCGAGGGTTACGCGCGCTCGACGGGAAAGCCCGGCGTCGTGCTCGTGACGTCCGGGCCGGGCGCCACGAACTCGGTCACCGGGCTGACCGACGCGCTCATGGATTCCATCCCCATCGTCGTCCTCACAGGCCAGGTGCCGACCTTCCTGATCGGGTCCGACGCCTTCCAGGAGGCCGACACGGTGGGCATCACCCGCGCCTGCACCAAGCACAACTGGCTGGTGAAGGACCCCGCGCGGCTTTCGGGCACGATCCACGAGGCGTTCCACGTGGCCTCGTCGGGCCGGCCCGGCCCGGTGCTGGTGGACATCCCCAAGGACGTGCAGTTCGCCACCGAAAGCTACACGCCGCCCGCCAAGGCGCGCGTCAGCCACTACCAGCCGCAGGTGAAGGGCGACATCGAGGGGATCACCGATCTCGTCGCGGCCATCGAGAAGGCCGAGCGCCCGATCTTCTACACCGGCGGCGGGGTCATCAACTCCGGCCCCGCGGCCAGCCAGCTCCTGCGCGAGCTGGTGGACGCGACGGGCTTTCCGGTCACCTCGACGCTGATGGGTCTCGGGGCCTATCCCGCCTCGGGCGAGAACTGGCTGGGGATGCTGGGCATGCACGGCCTCTACGAGGCCAACCTCGCCATGCATGGCTGCGACCTCATGATCAACCTCGGCGCGCGCTTCGACGACCGGATCACGGGCCGGATCGACGCCTTCTCGCCCCACTCGAAGAAGGCGCATGTGGACATCGACCCGTCCTCCATCAACAAGGTGGTGAAGACCGATTTCCCCATCGTGGGCGACATCGCCCATGTCCTCGAGGACGTGCTCAAGGTCTGGAAGGCGCGCGGGCGCAAGGTGAACCGCGAGGGCCTCGCCCGCTGGTGGACGCGCATCGAGGAGTGGCGCAAGGTGGACTGCCTGGCCTTCACCCCGTCCAGGAAGACGATCAAGCCCCAGCACGCGCTGGCCCGCCTCGAGGCGCTCACCCGCGACCACCCGGATCGCTACATCTGCACCGAGGTCGGCCAGCACCAGATGTGGGCCGCCCAGTACATGGGCTTCG
>CAZPCU010000143.1:3165-5761 GCA_964585075.1 uncultured Rhodobacterales bacterium | reverse complement strand
GCGTCGGGCGGCGCCTTGGCGGGGAGAACGGGCCCGGCCTGGCCCGTCGTCACCGCCCCGGCGTCCGGGCGCATGTCGTCAGATTGCAAACCGCAAGGTCGCGTCGTCATCCAGTCCTCCGATTTCCTGAAACCTCGCCCGAGCTAGCAGGCTGCGCTGCGCTTTGGAATTCCGTATGTGATTAACAAAACGCCTCGAAAATGATAAAAGTCACCATATGACACAACTGATCGACAAACGCCGGCGCGCCGAGCAGTTTCGCCAGCGGCTCCGCCAGGCGATGGAGGCCACGCAGACGAGCCAGAGCGCGCTCGCCCGGGCGATCGGCGTGGACCGCTCCACCGTTTCGCAGCTCCTGAAGGAGGGCGGCGCGCGGCTGCCGAACGCGCAGGTGGTCGGCGAATGCGCCGCCGCGCTCCGGGTCTCGGCGGACTGGCTCCTCTCGCTCTCCGACCGGCCGGAAAGCGCAGCCGAGATCATGGCCAACTCGCTCACCCTGACCGAGGCGCCGCGGGCGCTGGTGGACGAGCAGATCTTTGCCTGGCACCGCGAGGCGGAAGGCTACAAGATCCGCCATGTTCCCGCCGGCCTTCCCGACATGCTGAAGACCCGGGCGATGCTGGAATGGGAGTATTCGCCCCATCTCGGCCGCACCGCGCAGCAGGCCATCGGTGCGGCGCAGGACCGTCTGGCCTGGATGCGGGGCGCCCAGTCGGACTACGAGATCGCCCTGCCGCTGTTCGAGATCGACAGTTTCGCCGCCGCGGAGGGCTATTACTCGGGCCTCTCGCGGGACATCCGCGCGGAACAGATTGACCGGCTCCTGGAGCTCAACGACCAGTTCTATCCCCGCCTGCGCATCTTCCTCTTCGACGCGCGGCGGGTCTATTCCGCGCCGGTCACCGTCTTCGGCCCGATGCTCGCCGTGCTCTACGTCGGCCGGAACTACCTCGCCTTCCGCGACAGCGCGCGGGTGCAGGCCTTCGTGCAGCATTTCGACTGGCTGGTGCGAGAGGCGACAGTTTCGGACCGCGACTTCGCGGGTTACCTCGCACGGCTCAGCGCATCGCTCGATTGAACGCGGCGGCCCTCGGCGTCGCGGAGCGGCGTGCCGTCTTCCCTGGCGAGCGGTCGGGGCGCGGCCCGCGGTCAAGTAGATCCGGCACCGTGACCTCCATCTCTTCGGCCGGTGCGGGTGCAACCCGCAACGCTCCGCACAAGGTGATTCCGGTGGCTGCGAGCACGTTGCGGGAACTGCCGTCGTCGGGATCGTGATGGATGACGGCAGGGAAGCGTCTCACGCGGGGAACCTCGCGCGTGTCCGGTTCGCTATGGCGACAAGGCTCAGCATCACCGGCACCTCGACCAGCACGCCGACCACCGTGGCCAGAGCCGCGCCCGAGTTCAGCCCGAAAAGCCCGATCGCCACGGCGACCGCCAGTTCGAAGAAGTTCGACGTGCCGATCAGCGCGCAGGGTGCTGCGACCTTGTGCGGCACGCCCCAGGCCCAGGCTGCGCCATAGCCGAGAGCGAAGATGCTGTAGGACTGGATGATGATCGGCACCGCGATCAGCGCGATCAAGAGCGGTTGCGCAAGGATCACCGGCCCCTGAAAGCCGAAGAGCAGCACCACGGTGATCAGGAGACCCACGACCGAGGCCGGCTTGATCCGCGCCGTGAACGCCGTCACCGCGGCCTCGCCGCCCTTCGCGATCAGCGCCCGGCGCGTCAGGAGACCCGCGATCAGGGGAATGACGATGTAGAGGACGACCGACAGGATCAGCGTCTCCCACGGGACGACGATGTCGGTCACGCCCAGAAGGACCGCCACGATGGGGGCGAAGGCCACCACCATGATCAGGTCGTTCACCGAGACCTGCACCAGCGTGTAGTTGGGATCGCCCTTCGTCAGCTGCGACCAGACGAAGACCATCGCCGTGCAGGGCGCGGCGCCGAGCAGGATCAGGCCCGCGATGTATTCCGGCGCGCGCTCGGGGTCGATCAACCCGGCGAAGACGTGGTTGAAGAACAGGACCGCCAGCGCCGCCATCGTGAAGGGCTTGATCAGCCAGTTCACGGCCAGCGTGATGACGAGGCCCTTCGGGCGCTGTCCAACCGCCTTGAGCGAGCCGAAATCCACTGCGATCATCATCGGGTAGACCATCGCCCAGATCAGGACGGCGACGACGAGATTGACCGAGGCATACTCGAGCCCGGCCAGGGCGCCGAAAAGCCCGGGCGCAAGGTTGCCGAGCGCAAGCCCGGCCAGGATACAGAGGGCGACCCAGAGGGTCAGCCAGCGTTCGAACAGGCTCATGCAATTTCCCTTGCGTCCGGCGGGCAGCAGGCCGCATCCGGCGGCGGCGCCAGCGTGCCGATGAACTCGCCCAGAGGTTCGAGGGCATCCGGGTTCAGCGCGTAGCAGATGCGCGGGCCGGAGACCTCGCCGGTGATGACGCCGGCGGCCTTCAGGATGCGCAGGTGTTCGGACACCGTGGACTGGGCCAGGCCGACAGCACCCACGATGTCGCCGCCGATGCAACCGGGCGTGGCAAGCAACAGCCGCAGGATGCGCGGCCGCGCCGGATGCGCGGGC
>CAZPCU010000143.1:0-3155 GCA_964585075.1 uncultured Rhodobacterales bacterium | reverse complement strand
CTTCGGCAGCGGCGCGGGCAACTTGGCGACGAGGCGACGAGTCAGATCCGCGGTCATGTCGGCGCTCCCGCGCCGTCTTCGGCGTCCCGGTCGATCTCGTGGAGGCGGCGGCGAAGCGACAGCGCGTCGAGCGAGGCGATCGGCAGCGCCGCGAAGGCCTCGATCCGGCGCCGGAGCGCGCGGTAGGTGTCGGCGAAGGCGCGGCGGCGTTCGGCCTGCGACCCCTCCACCGCGGCGGGATCCGGAAGGCCCCAATGCGCGCTCACGGGCTGGCCCGGCCAGATGGGGCAAGGCTCCGCCGCCGCCCGATCACAGACCGTGACGACGATATCCATCGCCGGCGCGCCCTCTGCCGCGAACTCGTCCCAGCTCTTTGTGCGGAGGCCCGAGACGTCGTGATCCTGCCGCTGGAGCAGTTCGACGGCCATCGGGTGGATGTCCCCCTCGGGATGCGAGCCGGCCGAATAGCCGCGAAACCGGCCGGCGCCGAGTTCGTTCATGAGAACTTCGCCCATGATCGACCGCGCGGAGTTCCCGGTGCAGAGAAAGAGGACGTTGCAGGGCGGCGTCATTGGAAAGGCTCCTCACCAGGCCTCGGCGGCCTTCTCGACGGTCGGGACGCCGGGCTCGGGATCTCCGCCGGAGCGGTCCTCGGGCGGAAAGACGCAAGACGCGCGCCGCTTTACCTGGCCGGGCAAGGCGCGCTCGTCGGAAAGAGTGGCCTGTATCACATTTTCCATATTTCACGGATGATGGAAATAAGATGAGAGAGTCAACCCCCCTTCCCCTTCGCCGCCCGACTGAGCAGACTGCGCCCCGACGGCCAGGGAACGGGGCGGAGACGCATGACGGAGCGCATGATCGGCGTGATCGGGGGATCGGGGCTCTACGAGGTCGAGGGGCTGGAGGCGGCGCACTGGCGCCCGGTGGAAACCCCGTGGGGCGCGCCGTCGGACTCGATCCTGACGGGGACGCTCGGCGGGGTGCGAATGGCGTTCCTGCCGCGCCACGGGCGCGGCCACCCTCTCGACCCCGCCTCCGTGCCCTACCGCGCGAACGTGGCGGCGATGAAGATGCTGGGCGTCACCGATCTCGTCTCCATCTCCGCGGTCGGGTCCTTCCGGGAGGCGATGAAGCCCGGCGACTTCGTGATCGTGGACCAGTTCATCGACCGCACCAGGGGCAGGCCGCAGAGCTTCTTCGGCGCGGGCTGCGTGGCGCATGTGAGCCTCGCCCACCCCACCTGCCGCAGGCTGATGGACGCCGCCGAGGCGGCCGCCGCCGCCGCCGGCGCGACCGTTCACCGGGGCGGCACCTATCTGGCCATGGAAGGCCCGCAGTTCTCGACCCTCGCCGAAAGCCGCCTCTACCGGGAGGTCTGGGGCGCGGACGTGATCGGCATGACCAACATGCCCGAGGCCCGGCTCGCGCGGGAAGCGGAGCTCTGCTACGCCTCCGTGGCGATGGTCACCGACTACGACAGCTGGCATCCCGATCATGGCGAGTTGGAGGTGACCGAGATCCTGAAGACCGCCGCGAAGAACGCCGAGGCGGCGCGCAGGATGGTGACCGCGCTGCCGGGGCTGCTGGGCGCACACGCCCCCTGCCCTTCGGGATGCGACCGGGCGCTCGAACACGCCATCCTCACCCCGCGCGACGCCCGCGACGCCGAACTCGTGGCCCGCCTCCGGCCGATCGCCGGGCGCGTGCTGGGCTGATTCCGAACAGCGCAGCCGCCGCGCCACCCGCCGCGCGCGCTCCAGAAGAAGGATACCGCATGAGCGACGTGAAGGACTTCATCCGCACCATCGTGGATTTCCCGCACGAGGGGATCCTGTTCCGCGACGTGACCACGCTCTTCGCCAATCCCCGCGGCTTCCGCATGGCGGTGGACCAGATGCTGCACCCCCATGCCGGCCGGCGCATCGACATGGTGGCCGGGCTGGAGGCGCGGGGCTTCATCCTCGGGGGCGCCATCGCGCACCAGCTCGGCACGGGGTTCGTGCCGATCCGCAAGAAGGGCAAGCTGCCCGCGGCCACGATCTCGGAGTCCTACACGCTCGAATACGGCGAGGCGGTCATGGAGGTCCATGACGACGCCATCGCGCCCGGCCAGACGGTTCTCCTGGTGGACGATCTTCTGGCCACAGGCGGCACGGCCGAGGCGGGCATCCGGCTCGTCGAGCGGCTCGGCGGCGACATTCTCGGCTGCGCCTTCATCATCGAGCTGCCCGACCTCGGCGGGCGGCGGAAGCTCGAGGCGCTCGGCATGGAAGTGCACGCGCTTTGCGCATTCGAAGGGGCATGAGGCCGGGAGGTCGCTCGAAGGGCCACATCCCCGTGAGAAGGCGCCGAAGCGGCTCGACAGACGACCGCGGCCGCGCTAGGCGGATGCCGCGATTTCCTCAATGCGCGCGAGACCCGTGACACGCCTCAGCTTCCTGGCCCGCATCTTCCTGCTCGTCGCGGCGCTCGGCGTTGCGGGCTGCGCGGCGCCGCGCGAAGGCCCGCCGCCTCCGGGCACGCCGATGGAGATCGAGGAGCTGCGGCTGGGCCTGCTCGCCCTCGGCCCCGGGGTCGATCCGGAGGAGGCGGCCCGCGCCGCGCGCGTCACCTACGAGACCACCCACCGGCTCGCACTGGAATACGAGATCGAGGATCCGCCGCTCGTCCACAACACCAAGGTGAACACCGGTGTGAAACCGCGCGGCCTCTGCTGGCACTGGGCGGTGGATCTCGGCGCCCGGCTCGAGCAGGAGAACTTCGAGACGCTCGAGGTGCAATACGCCATCGCCAACGCGTTCAACCCGTTCCGGATCGAGCACAGCACCGCGATCCTCAGCACCCGCGGCGCCAGCATGTATGACGGCGTGGTGGTGGATCCGTGGCGCGAGGGCGGCGTGCTCTTCTGGTCGCCCGTCACCGAGGACGTCCGTTACGACTGGAAGCCGCGCATGGAGGTCTTCGCGCGCAAGCGCGACATCCAGGAGCGGCGCGAGGAAAGCGCCGCGCGCGACAGCTTCTGAGGCGGGCGCGCGTCAGGCCCGCAGCACGGCGCCCGGGTTCATGATCCCCAGGGGATCCAGCGCCGCCTTGATCGCGCGCATCGCCGAAAGCTTCGCGGGGTCGGCGTAACGCTCCAGGTCCTCGACCTT
>CAZPCU010000142.1:0-5804 GCA_964585075.1 uncultured Rhodobacterales bacterium | reverse complement strand
CCTCCTCGGCGAGATGGGCACGCGCGCGCCCTTCTACGCGGCCGCCGCGCTCGCGGGCCTCAACCTCGTGCTCGGCTGGCTCGTCCTGCCCGAAACGGTGACCGACGCGACCCGCCGCCCCTTCCGGTGGCGCGCGGCCAACCCGCTCGGCGCGGTGCGCCATCTCGACCGGCTGGACGGCGTGCGGGTGCTGCTCGCCGTGTATTTCCTCTACCAGCTCGCCTTCTACGTCTATCCCGCCACCTGGGCCTACTTCACCCAGGCGCGGTTCGGCTGGGATCCGGGCGTCATCGGCATCTCGCTCGCCATCTTCGGCGTCTCCATGGCGGCGGTGCAGGGCGCGCTCATCCGTCCCGCCCAGCGCCGCCTCGGAGAGCCGCTCATGGTGCGGCTCGGTCTCGCGCTCTGCATCGCGGCCTTCGTCACGCTCGCCGCGCTCACCGACGGGCGCGCGGCGCTCGCGCTCATCCCGGTGGCGGCGCTGGGGGCGGTGGTGGCGCCCTCGCTCCAGGCGCTCATGTCCCGCGCGACGCCGGACGACGAGCAGGGCGCGCTGCAGGGGGTGCTCACCAGCGTCAACGCGGTCGCGGTGATCCTCGCGCCGCTCGTCATGACCGGCACCTTCGCGGCCTTCACCCATCCCGACGCCCCGGTCTACCTGCCCGGCGCCGCCTTCCTGCTCTCCGCCGTGCTGGTGGCGGCCGGCCTCGCCATCTTCGTGCGCCGCGGCCCCTCCGCGGCGTGAACATGCCCGATGCGACGGGAAAACGTCGGATTCGCGCTTGCGACACGCGCGCGACCGTGGACACCGTGGCCGCGACTCTTCGGGCGAGGGGAACCGCCATGCAGACCATCCGGGCCGCCGTGTGCCGCGAGTTCGGCGCGCCGCTGACGATCGAGGAGGTCCGGCTCGCGCCGCCCGGCCCCGACGAGGTGGAGGTGACGCTGGAGGCGGTGGCGATCTGCCACTCCGACATCTCCTACGCCGCAGGCGCCTGGGGCGGCACCCTGCCCGCCGTCTACGGCCACGAGGCCGCCGGCCGGGTCAGCGCCGTCGGCCGGGGCGTCACGCGCTTCCTTCCGGGCACCCGCGTCGTCGTCACGCTCATCCGCTCCTGCGGTGTCTGCCCGACCTGCGCGGGCGGCCGCCCCACGGGGTGCGAGACCCCGATCGACGGGGAGGCGGGGCCGCTCTCGCTGCCGGATGGCGGGAAGCTGCACCAGGCGCTGGCCTGCGGCGCCTTCGCCGAGAAGGTGGTGGTTGACCAGTCCCAGATCGTGGCGATCCCCGAGGAGATGCCCGCGGACAGCGCCTGCCTGCTGTCCTGCGGCGTCATCACCGGCGTGGGGGCGGTGGTGAACGCGGCGGGCCTGCGGGCCGGGCAGGACGTGGTGGTGATCGGCGCGGGCGGCGTGGGGCTCAACGCGATCCAGGGCGCGCGCATCGCCGGCGCGCGCCGCATCGTCGCCGTGGACATGACCGAGGAGAAGCTCATGGCCGCCCGCGAGTTCGGCGCGACCGACGGCGTCCTCGCCTCCGATCCCGCGCCCTGGCGCGCGGCCAAGAGGGCCATGGGCCGGGGCGCCGACGCCGTGATCGTCACGGTGGGCGCGATCCCGGCCTACGACCAGGCGCCGCGCTACCTGGCGAACGGCGGGCGCGCCGTGCTGGTCGGGATGCCCCATGTGGGCGCCCGGGCGAGCTACGAGCCGGTGCTTTTCGCCGCGGCCGGGCAGGCGCTCCGCGGCTCCAAGATGGGCGACGCGGTGATCGCGCGGGACATCCCGTGGATGATCGACCTTTACGGGCAGGGGCGGCTCAAGCTCGACGAACTCGTCTCGCGGCGCTGGCGCCTCGGGGAGATCAACGAGGCCATCGCCGACACCCGCGCTGGCGGGGCGCGGCGAAACGTGATCGTGTTCTGACTGAAGGGCGCGCCCGCGCCGCGCGAGCAGGAAAGGACCCGCCATGCGACTGGCCGATCTCGACGTCATCGTGACCGCGCCGCCCGCGCCCGGCTGGGGCGGGCGCTACTGGATCCTCGTCAAGCTCACGACGGACACCGGGATCACCGGCTGGGGCGAGTGCTACGCGAGCTCGGTGGGCCCCGCGGCGATGGAAGCGGTGATTCGCGACGTCTTCGCCCGCCACATGGACGGCGAGAGCCCCGAGAACATCGAAATGATGTTCCGCCGCGCCTATTCCTCGGGCTTCACCCAGCGCCCGGACCTCACGGTGATGGGCGCCTTCTCGGGCCTCGAGATCGCCTGCTGGGACATTCTCGGCAAGGATCGCGGGCGCCCCGTCTGGGCGCTTCTCGGCGGGCGCATGAACGCGCGGGTGCGGGCCTACAGCTATCTCTACCCGCGTCCGGGCCACGACATGACGGCGTTCTGGACCTCGCCGGAGATGGCGGCCGAAAGCGCGGCCGCGCTCGTGGAGGAGGGCTACACCGCCGTCAAGTTCGACCCGGCGGGCCCTTACACCCTTCGCGGCGGGCACCAGCCCGCCATGTCGGACATCTCGCAGTCGGTCGCCTTCTGCCGCGCCATCCGCGAGGCGGTGGGCGACCGGGCCGATCTTCTCTTCGGAACCCACGGGCAGTTCACCACCGACGGCGCGATCCGGCTCGGCCAGGCGCTCGAACCCTACGCGCCGCTCTGGTTCGAGGAACCCATACCGCCGGACAATCCGCTCGAGTTCCGGGAAGTCGCGCGCGCGGTGCGCATCCCCGTGGCGACGGGCGAGCGGCTGACCACGAAGGCCGAGTTCGCCACGCTTCTGCGCACGGGCGGTGCGCGAATCCTTCAGCCCGCGCTCGGGCGCGCGGGCGGCATCTGGGAGGCGAAGAAGATCGCCGCCATGGCGGAAGCCTTCAACGCGCAGATGGCGCCGCATCTCTACGCGGGGCCCGTGGAGTGGACGGCCAACATCCATCTCGCCGTGTCGATCCCGAACCTTCTCGTCGCCGAGACGATCGAGACGGACTTCCACCGCGACCTGATCCGCGGCGCGATCGCCGTGGAAGCGGGGTTCGTTCCGGCCCCGGAGGCGCCGGGGCTCGGGATCGAGGTGGACGAGGCGCTCGCCCGCGCCCACCCCTACACGGGAAAGAAACTGCACCTCGAGATGCAGGAATCGCCCTGCGACTACCGTGACGGAAATGCCTTCCTCGGCGGCGCACCGCCCGAGCCGACTTGATTCGGCTCCTGCCCTGCACATATTCTGCACTTCATATGTGAACGGAGGTCATCGCATGGCCCAGGCGGCACTGCAGAAGACGACGACCGGCCTTCCCCCGGTCGCCCCCCCGAACGAGATGGCGGGCAACGCGGCGGACGCGGCCGCCTACCTGAAGACGCTCGCCCACGAGGGGCGGCTCATGATCCTGTGCCACCTCGGCTCGGGCGAGAAATCCGTGGGCGAGCTCGAAGAGCTTCTCGGCATCCGCCAGGCCGCCGTGAGCCAGATGCTCGCGCGGCTTCGCGAAGAGGGCCTCGTGCAGACGCGCCGCGACGGCAAGACGATCCACTACAGCCTCGCCGACGACGGCACGCGCCAGGTGATCGGGCTGCTCTACTCGCTCTTCTGCGAGCGCAAGGCGGGCTGAGCCCGCCCCGGCGGCCTCTCAGGCGGCGGCCTCGGCGCGAGAGTCCGCACGTTCCCAGGGCCGCGTGAAGGCGCCGAGCACGTGGCCGATGGCCTCGTCGTCCGCGCCGCCCTCGATCCGGGCCACGAGCCCGCGCTTCTTGTCGTCGATCACCTCGACCACCCGCGCATCCAGCCCCGCCTTCTCCAGAGCCTCGCCGTAGACGCGGCGGATGGCGCGCTTGCGCAGGTCGGGCTTGAACACCTTGCCCACCGCCGTTTTTGGCAGTTCGTCGAGCACCTCGATATGCTTGGGGAAGGCCGCGCGCTCGTGGATGTGCACCTTGCAGTGCTCCATGAGTTCGTCGGCCGTGACCTCCCCGCCATCGACGAGTTCCACGAAGGCGCAGGGCAGTTCGCCCGAATAGGCGTCGGGCTGCCCGATGGCGCCGGCGAAGGCGACGTCCTGATGCGCCAGCAGCGCCTCCTCGATCTCGCCCGGGTCGATGTTGTGGCCGCCGCGAATGATGAGGTCCTTCGCGCGCCCCGTGATCCAGAGATAGCCGTCCTCGTCCACGCGGCCAAGATCGCCGGTGCGCAGGTAACGGCCTTCGTAGTAAAGGTCACGGTTCTTGTCGGCGTCGGTATAGGTGTTCCCGGCATAGACGCCCGGGTTCGAGACGCAGATCTCGCCGATCTCGTCCACCGCGCATTCCCGCAGGGCGCCGTTGTCCTGCTTGACGATCTTCACGTCCGTGTAGGGAAACGGGATGCCGATGGAGCCGACCTTCTTGGTGCCCTCGGGCGGGTTGCAGGAGACGAGGCAGGTGGCCTCGGTCAGGCCGTAGCCCTCGACGATGGTGACCCCGCTCGCCTTCTCGAAGCGGTTGAACAGCTCGAGCGGCATGGGTGCCGAGCCGGAGAAGGAGGTCTTCACGCTCGAGATGTCGGCGTCCACCTGCCGCTGCATGAGCGCCGCGACCGCGGTCGGCACGGTGATGATGAAGGTGGTGCGCCAGCGTTCCACCAGCTTCCAGAAATTGTCGAACACCCCGTCGCCACGGTAGCCCGCCGGCGTGGGGAAGACGACATGCGCGCCCGAGGCGAGCGCGGCCATCACGATGACGTGGCAGGCGAAGACATGGAAGAGCGGCAGCGGGCACATGATCGAATCCTCTTCCGTGAAGAGGAGCCGCTTGCCGACCCAGCCGTTGTAGATCATGCCGGAATAGCGGTGCTGCGCCACCTTGGGCATCCCCGTGGTGCCGCCGGTGTGGAAATAGGCCGCCACGCGGTCGCCCTTCGAGTCATCGAACTGGAGCGTGTCCGGATGTTTCGCGACTTCCCTGGCGAAGTCCTTCACGTCCGCGTGGTGGCCGTGCGGCTCCTTCGGGCGGATGAGCGGCACGATCCAGCTTTTCGGGGGCGTGAGGTAGCGGTTGAGATCGACCTCGAGCACCGTGTGCACGCGGGGCGCGTGGCGCACGGCCTCGGCCGCCTTGGCGGCCACGTCGGTCTTCGGGAAGGGCTTCAGCGTGACCACCACCTTGGCGTCGGTCTCGCGCAGGATCGCCGCCATCTGCTCGGGCTCGAGCAGCGGGTTGATGGGGTTCACGACACCCGCGATCATCCCGCCGAGCAGCGTCACGGTGGTCTCGTTGCAGTTGGGCAGGATGTAGGCGACGGTGTCGTTCTCGCCCACGCCGAGATCGCGGAAGAGGTTGGCCGCCTGGATGGTGCGGGCGCGCAGTTCCTTCCAGCTCAGCGTCTCGGCCTTGTCCTTCGCGCCCGAGAGGATCTGGAAACTCACGGCCGGTCTGTCGGGGAAGCTCCGGGCCACCATGTCGAGGAAACGGTAGATCGTTTTCGGAAGGTCGCGCGCCTCCCAGCCCATCTCGTTCTCGATGGCGCGCTTGTCCTCCAGAGACACGAATGCCATGCGTCTTTCTCCTCCCTCCCCGGGCCGCTGGCCGGCCCTGTTCACAACCCAATGAAATGGTCGTTTTCGGCGCGCGCGCAAGACACGCCGCAGCGTCACGGGCGCGGTGACGGCGCGTCGTGATGCGCCGGTTACTCCGCCGCCATCCCGTCGGTGAACTGGAGCCGCGCGAGCCGCGCGTAAAGCCCGTCCTCGGCGACGAGGCGGTCATGCGGACCTTCCGCCACGATGCGCCCTTCGTCGAGCACCACGATCCGGTCGGCCTTCTTCACCGTG
>CAZPCU010000141.1:0-5899 GCA_964585075.1 uncultured Rhodobacterales bacterium | reverse complement strand
GAAGGTGAAGGCGTCGTCGAATTTCTGGTGAGTGCCCAGCCAGACGAACTTGCACTTGCGCATGTCGATGTCGGGCCTGAAGACGTCCTCGTATTCCTGGCGCACCTTCGAGTTGATGCCGTCCGCCGCCACCACGAGGTCGTAGGCGTGCCGGTAGCTATCGGCGCTCTCGAACTCGGTCTCGAAGCGCAGCTCCACGCCGAGCGCCCGCGCGCGCTCCTGCAGCAGGACGAGGAGTTTCCGCCGCCCGATCCCCGCGAAGCCGTGCCCGCCCGAGACCGTCCGCACCCCGTCCTTCACCACCGCGATGTCGTCCCAGTAGGCGAAGCTCGACCGGATCGCCTGCGCGCTTTCGGGATCGTTCCGCTCCAGCCGCGAGAGCGCGTCGTCCGACAGCACGACGCCCCACCCGAAGGTGTCGTTGGCGCGGTTGCGCTCGAGCACGGTGACCTCGTGCGCGGGGTCGCGCAGCTTCATCGAGATCGCGAAGTAGAGGCCCGCGGGGCCGCCGCCAAGGCAGATGATCTTCATGGGTCCTCCCGGTCCGGCCGGACGTGGCGGCAGCGTGGCACCGCGCGGTAGTCATTTCAAGCATGAAGTTTCATGGTTGAAATATTCCGGTGCGCGGGGCAGGCTGCATCGCGAAACGGCAGGAGGCGGCCATGGCCACGATCACCGTGCACCCCGAGGGCTGGACGCCCGCGAAGGGCTACGCCAACGGCATGATGGCCGAGGGGCGCGTGCTCTTCGTCGGCGGGCAGATCGGCTGGACCGCCGAGCAGGTCTTCGAGCACCGCGACTTCCTCGGCCAGTGCGGGCAGGCGCTCCGCAACGTGCTGGCGGTGGTGGAGGCCGCGGGAGGCCGGGCCGAGCACATCGTGCGCCTCACCTGGTACGTGACCGACAAGCAGGAATACCTCGCCCGCCAGCGCGAGATGGGAGAGGTCTACCGCGCGGTGATGGGCTACCACTTCCCGGCCATGACCATGGTCGTGGTGGCGGGGCTCGTGGAGGACGCGGCGCTCGTCGAGATCGAGGCCACGGCCGTCCTGCCCTGACAGGGGGCGGCGCCCCGCAACCTTGTCTTAAGCCTTTCGCTTTAGCCCTTCTCTCCGGGCCGGCATGACGCCGCGCCCCCGGAACACCCCGGAACCGGAGAGGAGGATCGCGTGGACGCACCCGGTATCGCCCCCCAGACGAACGGCGACGCGGCCCCGTCGCCCCGCCGGCTCGCGCTGCCCGCGCGGATGGACGTGACCGCGGCCGAGGAGCTGTCGGAGGCGCTGGAGCACCTGCGCGGCACGCCGGTGCAGCTCGACGGCGCCGGGGTGGAGCAGGCGGGCGGCCTCTGCCTCCAGCTTCTCGCCATCGCGGCCAGGCAATGGCGGGAAGACGGGCTGGCCTTCGACCTGGCCGACCCCTCCGCGCCCCTGGCCGAGGCGATCGCGCTTCTCGATCTCGGGCAGGCGCTGTCGGCCGAAGCCCATGAGGAGGCGGGCGCATGCCACTGAAAATATTGGCCGTGGACGACTCCCGCACCATGCGCGGCATGCTGGCCGAGGCGCTCGCCGAGGCCGGGTTCGAGGCCCATCTCGCCGAGGACGGGGAGGACGGGCTGCGCCGCCTCGAGGAGGTGCAGCCGGATCTCGTGATCACCGACATCAACATGCCGAAGCTGGACGGTTTCGGCTTCATCGACGCGGTGCGCGCCGACCGCCGCCATCGCGGCCTGCCGATCCTGGTGCTGACGACCGAAAGCGCGCCCGAACTGAAGGAACGCGCCCGCCGCGCCGGGGCCACCGGCTGGATCGTGAAGCCCTTCGACGAGGCGAAGCTCGTCTCCGCCATCCGCCGCGTCGCGGCAAGGCAGGTGTGACATGGCGGGCAGCGACGCGCTTCGGGACACCTTCTTCCAGGAATGCGAGGACCTCCTGGAGGTCATGTCCGACGGGTTCCAGCGGATGGAAGCCGCCGAGGCCGACGCCGAGACGGTGAACGCGGTCTTCCGCGCGGTGCACTCGATCAAGGGGGGTGCGGGCGCCTTCGGCTTCGACGCGCTCGTGGGATTCGCCCATGCCCTCGAGAACCTGCTGGACGACCTGCGCAATGGCCGCCTGGCCGGGAGCGCCCCCGTGATCCCGCTGCTCTTCCGCGCGGGGGATCGTCTCTATGACCTCGTGGAGGCGGAGCGGTCGGGCGTCCCGGCCGATCCATCCTCCCCGGAACACGCGGCGCTCCTCGCCGAACTGGCCGCGGCGGCGGCGCGCGCGCCGGCGCAGCCTGCCGATCCTTCCGAAGGCGAGGCGGAGGAGGCCGACGAGACGGGGTTCGTTCCCACCGCGCTCTCGCTCGACATCCTCGACGCCCCGGCCGAAGACGGGGAGGCTGGCGGCGAGGATGGCGACACCGTGACGGAGCTCCGCTTCGCGCCCAGCCGCGCCCTCTACGCCAGCGGCAACGACCCCGTGCCGCTTCTGAGGTCGCTCGGCGATCTCGCGCCCCTGGCTGCAGAGGCGGAGCTGGACCGGCTGCCGCCCTGGGACGAGGCCGAGTGGGACGGCGCCTATCTCGCCTGGCGGATTCGCTTCGACAGCCCCGTCCCGCGATCCGCGGTGGCCGAGATCTTCGAGTTCGTGGGCGAGGAGGCCGGCCTCGATTTCGGGGGCGCCTCGCCCCCGGCCGGGGAGGCGCCGGCGCGCGCGCGCGACGCAAGCCCCGGGTCGGACGGCCCAGCCGCGGCCACGCCCCGCACAGCCGCCCCCGAGCAGCGCCGCTCGATCCGCGTGGATCTCGAGCGGGTGGACCGTCTGATCAATCTCGTGGGCGAACTCGTGATCGCCGAGGCGATGCTCAGCCAGTCGCTCCTTCAGGGGGAGGCGCGGCAGGATCCGGCGGTAGTCGCCTCTCTCGGCCAGCTCAAGCAGCTTTCGACGGAGCTGCAGGAGCGGATCATGGCGATCCGCGCCCAGTCGGTGAAGCCGCTCTTCCAGCGCATGGGCAGGATCGTGCGCGAGGCCGCGGTGGCGGTCGGCCGCGAGGTCCGCCTCATCACCGAGGGAGAGGCGACCGAGGTGGACAAGACGGTGATCGAGCGCCTCGCCGATCCGCTCACCCACATGCTCCGGAACGCCGTGGACCACGGGATCGAGCCGCCCGAGACCCGCGAGGCCGCGGGCAAGCCCCGTCAGGGCACCGTGCATCTCTCGGCGGCCCACCGATCGGGCCTCGTGGTGATCGAGATCGCCGACGACGGCGCGGGAATAGACCCGGCCCGCGTGCGCGCCAAGGCCGTCGAGCGCGGGATCCTCGCGCCCGAGGCCGAGCTCAGCGACCAGGAGGCGCTCAACCTCGTCTTCGAACCCGGATTCTCGACGGCGGGCACGGTCTCGAACCTCTCGGGCCGAGGGGTGGGCATGGACGTCGTGCGCACCGAGATCCACGCGCTCGGCGGCCGGGTTTCCCTGCGCTCGGCGCCCGGCTGCGGCACCACCGTCACGATCAGCCTGCCGCTTACCCTCGCCGTGGTCGAGGGGATGCTGGTCGAGGTCGCGGGCGAAACGCTCGTCGTGCCCTCCACGGCGCTCCGCGAGACCCTGCGCGCCAGCGACGCCGCCGTGCACCGCCTCGGCGCGGGCGGCCCCGTGCTCTCCATGCGCGGCGAGCTGACCCCGCTTCTCGACCTGGGCGCCGCGCTCGGCTACCGCGCCACGCCGCAGGATCCCGCAGGCACCGCCATAATCCTCGTCGAGAGCTTCGCCGGCCAGCGCGTGGCCCTCTCCGTCGACCGGATCCTCGGCCAGCGCGAAGTCGTCATCAAGGGCCTGACGGAGAATTACGGCCAGGTGCCCGGCATCGCTGCGGCCACGATCCTCGGCGACGGGCGCATCGCGCTCATCATCGATGTGGACGAGGTGGCCGATCCCGACCGCGCCCAGCGCGAGCCCGACCCTTTCCCCAGAGCCATCGGAGCCTGCTGAGATGGACAACGCCGCCCAAGAAACCGCGACCGAAACCGGAGACGGCCGCCGCGAGATCGTTTCCTTTCGCGTCGCCGGACAGGATTTCTGCATCGACATCGGCCATGTCCGCGAAATTCGCGGCTGGACGCCCACGACGCTCCTGCCGCGCGCGCCGGATTTCGTCACAGGCGTCATGAACCTGCGCGGCAATGTCATCCCGGTCATCGACCTCGCCCTGCGCCTCGGCCTCGGGCGCACCGAACCGAGCGAGCGCCACGTCATCGTGATCGCCGATCTCGGGGGCGGCACGGTCGGCCTTCTGGTCGAGGCGGTCTCCGACATCATGTCGGTGGAAGCCGCGGGGCTGAGGCCCACGCCGGAGGTCGCGGGCGGGCCGGGTGCCGGGTTCGTCGAAGGGGTCTTCACGGTGGAAGAGACGCTCATCCGCGCGCTCGACCTCACCCGCGTGCTGCCCACCGAGAAGGCGTTGGAGGAAGCCGCGCCATGAGCTTCGAACCCGTCGAGGCCCCCGCGGGGCTGTCGGAACTTTCGGACGCCGACTTCACCGCCCTCGCTGCCATCATCCACCGCGAGACGGGCATCTGCCTGCCGCCGGCAAAACGCGCGCTGCTCCAGTCGCGCCTCTACAAGCGGTTGAAGGCGCTCGGCCTTCCGGGGTTTTCGGACTATCGCCGACTCCTCGAAAGCCGCGCCGACCCGGCGGAACCGGCCGAGCTCATCTCCGCGATCACGACCAACGTCACGCGCTTCCGGCGCGAGGCGCATCACTTCGAACATCTCTCCGAAGAGGTGCTGCCCGAACTGCTGGCGCGCGCGCGGCGCGGGGCGCGGGTGCGGCTCTGGTCGGCCGGCTGCGCCACCGGGGAGGAACCTTACACGCTCGCCTTCTCCGTTCTCGCCGCCTGTCCGGACGCTCCGGCGCTCGACATCCGAATTCTCGCCACCGACCTCGACAAGCGCGCGATCGCCCGTGCGGAAGCGGGCGTGTACCCGGACTCCGCCCTCGCGCCGCTCGATGCGCAGACGCGGGCCAACCATTTCGAACGGGATCCCGCGACGGGCGAGATGCGCGTGGCGGATGCGCCGCGCCGGCTGGTCCGATTCGCCGTGCTGAACCTCCTGGAGCCCTGGCCGTTCCAGGGCGGGTTCGACGTGATCCTCTGCCGGAACGTGGTGATCTACTTCGACGCGGAAACGCAGGACAGGCTCTGGCGACGTTTCGCCGCCGTGCAGAAGCGCCGCGGAGATCGGCTCTACATCGGCCACTCGGAGCGGCTCTCCGATCGGGTGCGTCAATTCTATCAGCTCGACGGGGCGGGCTACGTGCGAACCGGCGTCGCGGCCGAAACGCCGGAGCGGGTTTCGCACGACACGAAGGGGAGGCCGGCCGGATGGGTGTGAGGAACAGCCTTCACGTCATGATCGTGGACGACATGTCCACCAGCCGCGGGCTCATAACCCAGGCGATGGACGAGCTCGGCATCAAGCATTACCAGACCGAGAAGGATGGCGAGAGCGCGTTGAAACGCCTCGTCGCGCGGCCGGTCCACCTGGTGATCTCGGACTACAACATGCCCGGGATGGACGGCCTCGCCCTGCTCGAGGCGCTCCGGCGGAGCAAGGCCACCCAGCGCATCGGTTTCATCCTGATCACCGGGCGCGCCGACCGCGAGCTCATCGCCCGGGGCCAGCGCCTCGGCATGAACAACTACCTTCCCAAGCCCTTCACCGCCCAGCAGATGCGCTCCTGCATCGAGCGGGTCACGGGCCCGCTGTGAGCGTGCCGCCCGCGCCCGGCGCGCTCGTCTGCATCGGCGCCTCCACGGGCGGCATCGCCGCGCTCGAACAGATCCTGCCCGCCCTGCCGCCGGACGGGCCGCCGACGCTCGTGGTGCAGCACATCCCCGGCCAGTTCGCCG
>CAZPCU010000140.1:1980-5940 GCA_964585075.1 uncultured Rhodobacterales bacterium | reverse complement strand
GGCCCGCGCGAGGCCGCAGATCACCGCGTTCCGCGCGCGTTCGGCGATGTCCTTGACCGCGCGGAAGTCGCCTTCGGAGGCGATCGGGAAGCCCGCCTCGATGATGTCCACGCCCATCTCGTCCAGGAGGTCCGCGATTTCCAGCTTCTCCTCGTGGGTCATCGTCGCGCCGGGGCTCTGCTCGCCGTCGCGCAGCGTCGTGTCGAAGATCAACACGCGATCTTTCGTGCTCTGGTCGGTCATGGCTTGATCTCTTCGCTTGTCCTTGGCTTCTCTCCGGCGCGTTCCTGAGTCCTCTGAGCGATCGCGCCGAGGGGCACGCTCAGAGGCGGCTAAGGAGAAGAAGGCCAAGGGCCGGCGCCGCGGCGCCGGCGCACGGAACGGCGATATGGTCCCGGCTCGTCATGGGCGCGGACTATACGCCATTTGCCGCGCGGGAAAACCCCCGATTTCTCCGCGCGTCCGCCGCGCTGCGGCGCGTTTGACAGGTGCGGTGGCCAGCATATCTGCCGCGCATGAGACCCCGCAACGCATTGGTCATCGGCGCCTCGGGCGGTATCGGCGCGGCGCTCTCCGCCGAGCTCGAAGGGCGCGGCGCGTCCGTGACCCGGCTCTCGCGCTCGGCCGACGGGTTCGACGTCACCGACGAGAGCGCGGTCGAGTTCGGGCTCTCACGGCTCGACGGGCCCTTCGATCTCGTCTTCGTGGCGACCGGCGCGCTGGAGCTCGACGGGCGCGGCCCGGAAAAGAGCCTTCGCCAGCTCGAGCCGCGCGCGATGATCGACCAGTTCGCGCTGAACTGCGTCGGCCCCGCCCTGGTGCTCAAGCACGCGCTGCGCCGGATGCCGCGGGAGGGCCGCGCCGTCTTCGCCGCGCTGTCCGCTCGGGTGGGCTCGATCGGCGACAACCGCAAGGGCGGCTGGTATTCCTACCGGGTCGCGAAGGCGGCCCTCAACCAGATGCTTCACGGCGCGGCGGTGGAGGTCGCGCGCTCCCATCCCGAAGCGGTGGTCGCCGCGCTGCACCCCGGGACGGTGGAGACGCCGCTCACCGCGAAATACGCGGGCGGCCACCCGACGGTGCCGCCCGAACGCGCGGCGGAGCGTCTCGCGGATGTCGTAGAGCGGCTCCAGCCCCGGCATTCCGGCGGTTTCTACGACTACGCCTTCGAGGAGATCCCGTGGTGAGCCGCCTCGTCCTCGTGCTCGGGGACCAGCTCACCGAGGAGATCGCGGCGCTCCGCGCGGCCGACCCGGCGCGCGACGCGGTGGTGATGGCGGAAGTGCGCGACGAGGCGTCCTACGTGCCCCACCACCCGAAGAAGATCGCCTTCCTCTTCGCCGCGATGCGCAAGTTCGCGGAACGGCTGCGTCGCGCGGGTTGGCAGGTGCTCTACACCCGCTACGATGATCCGGAGAACGCAGGCAGCATCTGTGGCGAGCTTCTCCGCCGGGCCGGGGAGACCGGGGCGCGCGAGGCGATCGCCACCGAGCCCGGCGAGTGGCGCCTGATCGACGCCCTGCGGCACTGCCCCTTGCCCGTCGCCATGCAGGAGGACGACCGGTTCCTCGCCACCCACGCCGAGTTCGCGCGCTGGGCCGAGGGCCGGCGGAGCCTGCGCATGGAATATTTCTACCGCGAGATGCGGCGCAAGACCGGGCTCCTGATGGAGGACGACGCGCCGGCCGGCGGGCGCTGGAACTTCGACCACGAGAACCGCAAGCCCTCGCCCGGAGAGATCGAGGGCGACGGCCCGCCGCGCTTCGCGCCGGACGCGGTGGTGGAAGAGGTGCTGGACCTCGTCGAGCGGGAGTTCGGGGGCAATTTCGGGGAGGCGCGGCCCTTCTGGTTCGCCACCGACCGGGAGGAGGCCCTGACGGCGCTCGATCACTTCGTCGCCCATGCGCTGCCACGCTTCGGCGACTACCAGGACGCCATGCTGGACGACCATCGCTTCCTCTACCACGCGGTGATCTCGCCCTACCTCAACACGGGGCTCCTTGCGCCCCTCGAGGTCTGCCGCGCGGTCGAGGCCGCCTGGCGGGCGGGCCGCGCGCCGATCAACGCGGCGGAAGGCTTCATCCGCCAGGTCATCGGCTGGCGCGAATATGTCCGGGGCGTCTACTTCCTCGAAGGCCCGGACTACGCCGCGCGCAACGCGCTCGGCCACGACCGCCGGCTTCCCCCCCTTTTCTGGGGCGCGCCGACGCGCATGCGCTGTCTCGAAAGGAGCGTGGCGCAGACCCGCGAGGAGTCCTACGCGCATCACATCCAGCGGCTCATGGTCACGGGCAATTTCGCGCTTCTCGCCGGCGTGGACCCTGCGGAGGTCCACGACTGGTATCTCGCCGTCTACGCCGACGCCTTCGAATGGGTGGAGGCGCCCAACGTGATCGGGATGAGCCAGTTCGCCGATGGCGGGATCGTCGCCTCCAAGCCCTATGTCTCGTCGGGTGCCTACATCTCGCGGATGTCCGACCATTGCGGGAACTGCGCCTATGCGGTGAGCCGCAAGACGGGGGAGGGGGCCTGCCCGTTCAACCTGCTTTACTGGCATTTCCTCGACCGGCACCGCGAGCGGTTCGAGAAGAACCCGCGCATGGCGCAGATGTATCGGAACTGGCAGCGGATGGATCCCGGGAGGAGAGAGACGGTGCTGTCCGAGGCGGCGGCGTTCCTGGATCGGCTCGACGCTGGCGAGGCGGTCTGACACCGCGAAGGGCGAGTTTTCGTCCGAAAACTCGCCCGGAGCGCGCCGCTCGATTCGAAAAATCTTCGTCCGAAGATTTTTCCCCGGCCCCCGGGCTGCGCAGCCCGGGGGCCGGGATCGCCGCTCAGGGCTTGATGTAGGTGAAGCCATCCTGTTGCAGCTTCGAGAGCTCGGCCACGCCAGAGGGCACGATGTCCTCCTCCCAGACGTCGTAGAGGTCCTCGGCGTAGTCGATGTCGCGGCCGCGGAGCGTGTTCGCGCAGACGTGGAAGCGCACGTTCTGCGACTTCAGCGAGGCCACGGTGGTCATGAGCCTGTCGTCGGTGGCCGCGCCCTTCAGAAGGCCTACGCCGTTGCCGTGCAGCACGACCTTGATCTCCATGTTCTCCGCGCCCACGGCGTTGATGTGGTTCTGGATGTTGCCCATGGCGCCGCGATAGGCGCGCATGTCGTCGCCGCCGTCGTAGTTGATGTGATAGACGACCTTCTGCTCGGGGTAGTCCGCCAGGGCCCCGCCCGGCAGTGCGACGCCAAGCGCGGCGAGCGCGAGCGCGAAGGCGGCGGCCAGTTTTCCGACTCTCGTCATGGTCTCCTCCCTTTTCTTCTCGGTGTCCGCCCGCGGCCCCGCGGTCTCGCACGGCTCCGGGCGTGTGTCAGAATGTCGCATCATGCTCGGGGCAGGGAGCCCGGTGACGGCCCCTGTTTCGCACGGGAAAACACCTGGGGATTTCCCTAGGTCGCCGGGGGTCGGGCCCTTGAGACGAGCTGGGCGGCGCTTTTCGAGTCGAATTTCCTCAGCAGGTTCGACCGATGGAACTCCACCGTCCTGGGGCTGATGCCGAGCGCCGCGGCGATCTCCTTCGAGGAGCGGCCCTCGGCGATCTGGTCGAGCACCTGGCGCTCGCGGCGGGTGAGCGGCACCGGTTCCGGCGCCGGGGGCGCGCCGGAGGACGGAGCGGCGCGGCGCGGACCCCGCCCGCGCAGAAGCGCCGCCGCCATGACGGACAGGAGGGCCAAGGCGGCGGCCGGGAGCCAGAAGCGCGCGAACGGCGCCGGCGCCGCCTCCGCGCCGTGCGCCGCGGCATACTCGGCCTCGAGCGCCCGCACGGCACGGTAGCTCACCGGCGCGCTCCATCCGTCCCTGAGGCCGGCCGCGCCCGTCCCGGCGGTGAGCAGGGCGAGCGCGACGGCGTCGCGCACCGCGCGCGGCGTGTCGGTGCACATGGCGATCGCCTGTGCCACGGGCAGGC
>CAZPCU010000140.1:0-1970 GCA_964585075.1 uncultured Rhodobacterales bacterium | reverse complement strand
CGCGCGCGGCGTGTCGGCCATGGCGAGGAACGGCCATTCCGGATAAAGGCGCGTGCTCACCGCCTCGGGGTGGGTGTAGGTGACGTTGGCGTTCAGCACGGCGACGCGCGCGGGATCGATGCGGCCCTCCGAGGCCATCCTTTCGACGAGACCGCTGCGCACGATGCCGACATCGGCTTCGCCCGAGAGCACGGCCTCCACGATCCGGTCCTGCGGAAAGCCGAGGAAACGCAGCTCTTCGGCGGCCTCGTAGATGTTCACGCCGCGATCCCGGAGCTCGCGCCAGGCGACGCGGAAACCGCCGAAGGCGTGCGGGTCCACCGCCGCCACCCGCGTGCCGGCCACGTCCTCGAGTTCCGAGCGCCCGCTGCGGGCGCGCACGACGAGCGCGCTGCCGAACTCCGTCGCGATGCGCCCTTCGGGCAGCCTGCGCGCCCGGGTGGCGAGCACGCTGACGGGGTACCGCTCCGCCAGGGTCACGTAGTGGCCGGGGTTGGTCACGAGGAAGTCGAGCCCGCCCTGTTCGATGAGCTGCGCGGCCGAGCTCAGCGTCACGGGCAGGAAGCGGACGTCGCGGCCCGGAAGCCGGCCGTCGAGATAGCGCTCGAGCGGGGCCCAGTCGCTCTCGTAGGCGCTCCAGCCGCGATGGGCGAGCACGCCGACCGTGACCTCCGGGCGTGCCGTCCCGGCCCCTTCCGCCGGAGCCTCCTGCGTCATGGCCCCGGGCGCGGCGATCGCGAAGAGGGTGGCCAGCGCCGCCGCGCGGAGCCGCCGCCCTGCCGGACCCGCGCGGGCGCTCAGTTGCTCCCGCCCGCAGACCCTTCGGCTTCCGCGGCCTCCTCCGACGCGGCGTCGCCCCGGGTGAGCGCGCCGTTCACCCAGGTGCCGCTCTCCTCCTCCCCGGTGGCGTAGCGCATCGTCCCCTCGCCCTGGCGGCGGCCGTCCACGAACTGGCCGTCGTAGACGTCGTAGCCCACGATCTCCCCCGCCTCGTCGCGGCGGGGGTAGCGCGCGGTGCCCACGCCCTCGATCTCGCCCATGGCCCACGCGCCCTCGTAGGTGAAGCCGTCGGGCATCTCGATCCGTCCCTCGCCGTGGCGCTGCCCGTCCACGAACTGGCCGACATAGACCGTGCCGTCGGGATAGGTGGCGGTGCCCTGGCCGTGGCGCTGGCCGTCCCGCCACTCGCCTTCGTAGCGGTAGCCGTCGGCGTAGGTCATCACGCCCTGGCCGTGGTTGCGGGCGTTCCGGAACTCGCCTTCGTAGACGAGCCCGTTGGGATAGGTCGCGCGGCCCGTGCCCTCGATCACCCCGTCCAACCAGTCGCCTTCGTAGGTGGAGCCGTCGGGATAGGTGATGCGGCCCTCGCCGTTCGCCAGCCCCTCTCGGAACTGGCCGATGTAGACGGAGCCGTCGGGGTAGGTGACCTCGCCATCGCCCTCGATCTGTCCCGCGACCCAGGAGCCTTCGTAGACGTAACCGTCGGTGCCGGTGAAGGCGCCCTGGCCGTGGCGCTGGTCGTCCTGGAACTCGCCCTCGTAGACGTCGCCGCTGGCGTAGGTCACCTTGCCGAAGCCTTCCCGGCGGCCGTTCACCAGCTGGCCCTCGTAGATGTCGCCGTTGGGCTGGGTGAGCGTGCCCTCGCCGTTGATCTGCCCGTCCTTCCAGAGCCCCTCGTAGATCAGCCCCTCGGGCGTGGTCAGCGTGCCGACGCCCTCGCGGGAGCCCCGCACGATCGAGCCCTCGTAGACCGAGCCGTCGGGGTAGGTGATGGTCCCGCGGCCTTCCTTGACGCCGTTCACCCAGTCGCCCTTGTAGACGTAGCCGTTCGGGCTCGACATGGTGCCGCGGCCGTGGTGCATGGCGTTGCGGAAACCGCCCTCGTAGCGGGTGCCGTTGGCGTAGACCGCGACGCCCTGGCCGGTGATCTGGCCGTCCACCCAGCTGCCTTCGTAGGTGGAGCCGTCGGC